>DATAFT010000649.1:0-3269 GCA_036257295.1 Thermoanaerobaculia bacterium | reverse complement strand
GATGCGGCTGAAGAAGAGATCGCCTCCCGACCACGGCGGCAGCCCGGTCAGCGCGCTGCGCGGCCCGAGGGGCCAAGCCTCGTTCTCGATCGCGTGGTTGGTGTAGAGCCAGAGCTCGACGTCGCCCGTCCACGACTCGAGCGCCTCGAGCAGCGCGATCGAAGCGAACTGATGATCGCGGTGGCGATCGAGCAGAGGATGCGGCGCCACCACGACGCGCGGCTGTACGCGCTCGAGCTCCGCCGCGAGATCGGCCACCAGACTCGGCCAGGTGGCGGCGAACGGACGGGCCTTGAGCACTGGATCGACGTTGAGCTCGCGATAGAACCCGGGACGCTCGAGCGCGGCGAGCGGCGGCTCGACCGCGTGCGGGCGCCGGCCGTAGAGGCGCCCGAGCGTCGCGTCGTAGTAGCCGAGGTTGCGCGCGCGCCCAGGCGCAACACCGCCGAAGAACGGGACCGTGATGCTGTCCCAGGTGCGGATCCACCCCTTGACGCGGTAGTGCTCGCCGGGCTCGGGGAAGAGCACGCCGAAGCCCTGCGCCCCGGCGTCGCCCGAGGTCACGGTGACGACGTCGGCGTCGGCGCTCGAGTAGACCCCGAACGCCGCGATCTCGGCGTCGTCGGGGTGGGGCGCCACCACCAGGACGCGCAGTCCTGCGACCGAAGGATTGCGGAACGTGTACAAGCGCGCGGCACCGGTGCGCCAACGGACTCCGTCTCCCACCAGCGAGACCGTTCCCGCAGTCGCGGCGCGCAGGAGCGGGCTCACGTCGAAGAAGCGGCGGCCGCGCGCGCCGTCTTCGAACACCTGCTCGATCTCGACGGCGCCCTGGCTGAGAGCGACGGCGGGCTCGAGGCGGCGCGCCTCGACCAGGTCGAGCTCGAGGAAGCCGGTGTCGCCGCCGATGCCCGGCGGCCACTCGAAGGCGCGCTCGTCGAGCGTCACCTGGTGAACGGTGGCATCGGTCGCGGTCAGCTCGTAGCCATAGTCGTCCTGCGGGTCGAACCGTTCGAGCGCGCGTTGCGCACGCGCAGCAGAGGGAGGCGCCGCCGCGGCTGCAACCGCGGCGAGGGTGAGGGCGACGGCGAGACCGGGGGGAGTTACAGCCGCCAGTGCGAGGAGATTCGGGCGGCGTGGCCGTAAGAGTTCCGAAGCGGCGCGATCACTTCGCCGCACGCCGCTCCTCCGTCCCCTCCGATCCGATCACGCCGCGAGCGCGCAGCTCGGCAACGTCGCCGTCCGTCAGCTCGAGCTCGCTTTCGAGCACCTCCGCCGTGTGCCGGCCGAGCAACGGCGCCGCTTCCATCTCGACCGCGCTCTTCGAAAGACGCGGCGGCCAGCCCAGCAGCCGGATCGACCCCATGGTCTCGTGCTCCACCGTGCGCACGAAGCCGCGCTCGATCAGGTGCGGGTCGGTGTGCAGGTCCAACGTGTCGAGCACCGCGCTCGCCGGCACGCCGGCCTCGGCCAGCAGGCGCATCGCTTCGGACTTGGTGTGCGATCTCGTCCACGCCTCGATCGCCTCGGCCAGCGGCGCCGCGTTCTCGCGCCGAAGCGCGCCGGTCGCGAAACGCGGATCCTGCGCCCACTCCGCGCGCCCGATCGCCTCGCACACGCCCTGCCACATCCGCGTCGTGATCGCCATGATGTACACGTAGTCGTTGGGCCCGCCGGGCGCGCAGGGATAGAGCCGCGTGAGCGCGCCCATCCCGCTGCCGCGGCGGGGCGTCGCGCGCGTGCCGCGCTTCGATCCCAGCGCGATCATGGTGCGCATGAAGTAGGTGACCGCCTCCTGCATCGAGATCTCGACCAACTGTCCCTCGCCGGTGCGCAGCTTCTGGACGTAGGCCGCGCACAACGCCAGCGCCATCTGCACGCCGGTGCCGGAGTCGCCGATGGTGGGCCCCGGCGCCATCGGCGGCCCGCCCGCCTCGCCGGTGACGGAGAACGCTCCGCCGGCGGCGAGCGCCACCGGGTCGAAGCACTTGTAGTCTGAGTACGGGCCGCTCGAGCCGAAGCCCTTGATGCGCCCGTAGATGATGCCTGGGTTGGCCTGCCGCACCGCGTCGTAGTCCAAGTCGAGCTTCTCGACCACGCCCGGCCCGAAGTTCTCGACGAAGACGTCGAACCGCGGCACCAGCCGCAGCAGCAGCGCGCGGCCTTCCGGCTTGTCGAGCGCGATGGTGACGCTGCGCTTGTTGCTGTTCCAGTTGAGGAAGTACTCGGACTCCTCCGAGCTGTAGTCCTCGAACGACGCGCGGCCGGGATCGCCGGTGCCGGGACGCTCGACCTTCACCACGTCGGCGCCCAGCCAGGCCAGGGCCTGGGTGCAGGAAGTGCCGGCCTCGTACTGCGTCAGATCGAGGATGCGCATTCCGTCGAGCGCGGGCATGACATCTCCTTCCGTGGCGCGTGGAAGGAGCAGTATCGCACGCCGCCGCGGGAACCGCGGATCGCGTGCGAGCGCGCTGTCGGGCGAACCGGTCTAGTCTCCCGTCGGTTCCCAGGTCTCGTCAGGGTCGAAGACGGTGATCGCCTCGACCGCGGTCGGCGTCCCCTCGCCGAGGTCCTTCTGGAACACCATGCCCCAATGATTCACCTGGAAGGTCATGATTCCCGAGTTGCCGTAGTTCGCCGGCCAGGCCACCGCGGCGAAGCCGGTCCTCATCCTGCCTTCGGCGTCGAGATAGCTACGCGCGCCGCTGCCGGGGACGTGCTCGCCCTGGCCGGTGAGAATGCGGAAGTGATAGCCGTGGTAGGGCTGAGGACCGGCGTCCTCGGCCGGCTCGCTCGATGAGCTCCCGTCGCCGTCTCCTTGCAGGTTGTAACCCCCCAGCGACGCCTCCGCCACCAGATCACCCAGAGGGCTCGGCTCCTCGCCCTCGGCGGTAGGCCAGTAGAGGCCGTTGCGGCTACCTTCGTCACTCATGAACTTCTGCGCGAACACCGGCGGCTCACCCATCGGTTTCCTCCGGAAGTACTCTCGCTGCGCGTCGACGTAGGCGTGGAGCGTCGCCAGCGTGAAGAGCTCGTTGCCGCCGATCCGCCGACTGTGCAGCTCCTCGATGCCGCCCTCGAGGTCGAACCGCCAACGCTCGTCCTCGGACACGAGCGGGAACGGGAAAGGCCAGGGGTCGTTGCCGAAGCTGGCGATCTTGGTGTGATCGTCGAAGTCTTCGAAGGTGACCTTCTCGGCAATCAGCGCGCGGACATGCTCGACGTCCTGCTTGTCGGCGACCGGGTCGCCGGAGCGGAGGTGTTCGATG
>DATAFT010000614.1:0-16022 GCA_036257295.1 Thermoanaerobaculia bacterium | reverse complement strand
CATGCGGGCGCGTGGCATCGACCTGCGCTTCTCGACCGAAGTGGCGCGGCTCGAGCGCGCCGGCGGATCGCTGCGCGCCACCCTGCTCGACGGAACGACGATCGACACCGACGTCGTGCTGATCGCGGTCGGACGATTCCCCACCACCACCGACCTCGGCCTCGAGCTGGCCGGCGTCGCGGTCGACGCCAGCGGCGCGATCGTCATCGATCAGCACTGCCGCTCGACGGTGCCGCACATCTTCGCGATCGGAGACTGCGCCGGCCGCACCCGCGCCATGGACCTGACGCCGATCGCCATCGCCGAGGCGATGGCCGTGGTCGACACCGTTTTTCGTGGACGTCCGACCGCGGTCGACTACACCAACGTCCCCACTGCGGTCTTCAGCGATCCCTGCCTAGCCTGCGTCGGGCCGACCGAAGACCAGGCGCGCGCCCTGCTCGGCGCGGTCGACGTCTATCGATCGTCGTTCCTGCCGCTCAAGAACACACTGTCCGGCCGCCGCCAGCGCACGCTGATGAAGCTGCTGGTCGATGCCGCGACCGATCGCGTGGTCGGCGCCCACATGCTGGGCCCCGAGGCGGCGGAGATCATCCAGGGCCTCGCGATCGCGATCACCGCCGGGGCCACCAAGGCGCAGTTCGACGCCACCATCGCGATCCATCCCACCGCGGCCGAGGAGTTCGTCACCATGCGGACGCGCTCGGGGTCATGAGCTTGCTGCTCTTGCTCCTGCTCGCTGCGGCACCGGAAGGCGCCCCGGCGCCCGATCTCGAGATCGTCGCCCTGCAGACCACCGGCCCGGGACGGATCGGCGACTGCAACGCAGTGGTGGCGCGCCTGCACAACCGCGGGTCGGCGCCAACCGCCGAGGCGCCCGCCGTCCGCCTCGAGGTCTCGGGAAGCCAACGCTGGTCGCAGACGGCGACGGCCGCCACGCCGTTGGCGCCGGGAGCCACCGCCGAAGTCTGGTTCCAGCGGGTGCCGCTGCCCGCCGGGCTCAGTCGCGTGGAGGCGATCTCCGACCCGGAGGGTCGGGTGGGAGAGTCGGACGAGAACAACAACACCCGCCAGGTGCCGCGCGACCCGCAGCTTGCGTGCGGCGTCGCGGATCCACCAGCGACCCCCGCCATCGAGCTGCGCGTCCTGGTCACCGCGCCCATCGCCGGCGTCGTCATCGAAGTGGCGTCGCCGATGCGCGCCGGCGCGGTGCTCGCGAGTGCCACCACCGCAGCGGATGGGCGCGCGACCTTGACGGTGCCGCCCGATCCCCGGTCACCCGTGCTCCGCGTGACCGCGAGCGCTCCCGGCTGCCCCCCCGCGGTGAGACTCGCGACTCCGACCGCCGGCCAGACGCCGCTCGACCTCACCATCGAGCTGTCGTGCCCGATCGCCCCTTCGGCGGCGGGCCAGCAGCGCCCGGGTGTGCTCGAGATCGAAACCGCGCTTCCCGGTCTGCTGCAGATCGACGACGAGACGCCGGCGGCGGTGACCTTCGGCACCAAGCTCACGCTCGAGCGTCCGGGAGCGCGGGTTCGCCTGCGCCAGTCGAGCGCCAACGGAACGTCGTTCTACGACCGGACCGTCGACGTCCCGCGCGACGCCACGCGCCGCGAGGTGATCGACGCGCCCGTCCTGCGCGGCATCGCCGCCGATCCCTCCGTCGTCGAGGACCTGCGGTCCGGTCTGCTGTGGTCGGTCGGGGCCGCCACTACGACCGGCCAACCGGCAGCGTCCGCGATCTGCGAGAGCCTCGAGCGCGGCGGCAATGGCGACTGGCGGTTACCCGAGATCGACGAGCTGGCGTTCGTGCTGGAGGCGCCGGGCGGCGTGCCCCTTCTCGGCTTGTCCGACTGCTGCCTGTGGAGCTCGACCGAGCACGCCGGCCTCCGCCTCACGTTCTACGTCGAGGGCGGGCACATCTACGGCCGCGGCGCCGATCAGGGCGGAGTCGGAGCGCTGTGCGCGCGCGGCGCCGCCCACGTCGCCGACCCGCTGCTGGTGCCGGAGCGTTACCGCGACCGGCTGCCGGGCAATCGGCGCTTCAGGCCCCGCGATTGATCATCGGCCCCAGGTCGCTGCCAGCGAACAGGTGCAGATGGAGGTGCGGCACCTCCTGATGAGCGTCGCGCCCGGTGTTGACCAACGCGCGATAGCCGCCCGCCACCGCTCCCACCTCACGCGCGGCCCGTCCCGCCGACCGCACCCAGTCGACGATCTCCTGGTCCGACGCCTGCGCCGCGAAGGCGTCGAAGTCGCGATAGGGCCCCTTCGGGATCACCAGTACGTGCGTCGGCGCCTGCGGCCTCACGTCGTGGAACGCGAGCGAGTGCTCGGTTTCGAGCACCTTGCGGCTCGGGATCTCGCCGCGGACGATCTTCGCGAACACGTTGTCGGGATCGTAGGCCATCGCCACCTCTCCTGTTTGCAAACCGGGTAATATCCGACACGTCCGAGTCTGTATACACGATGGCGACGCGGCGCGGCGCAGAACCAGCTCTCGACCTCGATCCCTCGGCGGAAGGGACCGAGCGGCCGACTCTCCGAATCCACTGCTTCGGCACGCTGCGCGTGAGCTACGGCGGCGTCGCCGTCGACGGCTTCGAGTCGCAGAAGGTGCGCGGACTGTTCGCGTACCTGGCCTGCCATCGCGGCCAGCCGCTCACGCGCGACCACCTCGCCGCCGTGTTCTGGCCCGGCAAGGACGAGGAGGGCGCGCGCCGCAACCTGCGCCAGTCGCTCTACAACCTGCGCAGCCTGTTCCCCCGCGGCCGGCCCGCGGTCCTCGCCAGCCGCCAAGTGCTCGAGCTCGACGCCGACATCGACGCCTGGATCGACGTGCACTCCTTCGAGCAGGCGCTCGAGAGCGCCGGGGCTGACTTCCGGATCGATACGCACCGTCTGTCGGAAGCGGTGAGCCTCTACCGCGGCGATTTCCTCCAGGGCTTCCAGATCAAGGACAGCGACGAGTTCGAGTACTGGCTCGCCGCCGAGCAGGAGCGCTTGCGCGAGAAGGCGGTGGCGGCGTTGCGGCTGCTCATCGACGGCTATCTCGAGCGTGGCGAGCACCGTGCCGGCATCCAGTACGCGCAGCGCCTGGTGGCCATCGACCCGCTGTCCGAGGACGCCCATCAGAAGCTGATGCGCCTGTACTCCTTGTCCGGGCGGCGCAGCCGCGCGCTCGCACAGTACGAGGATCTCGCCTCGGTCCTGCGTCGCGAGCTCGACGTCGAGCCGATGCCGGACACGATCGCGCTCCAACAGCGCATCCTGCGCCAGGAATCGAGTCATCCGCTCGGCACCGGTAGTGGCGAGGAAGGCGGACCCGTCATTCCGATGGCGGGCCGCGACATCGACTACGCCCAGCTCGACCGCAGCATGCAGTCGGCGCTCTCCGGCAAGACGCTGCTCAGCTTCGTCGAAGGTGAGCCGGGCGTGGGCAAGACGCGTTTGATCCGTTCGCTGCTCGACGCCTTGAGCTCGCAGCCGGGGACCTTGGTGCTCAAAGGAAGCTGCCTCGATGTCCTGCCGGAGAGCTATCAACCGGTGTCGGGCGCTCTGCGCAGCGTCCTGGCGCAGGGCGAGCTCACCGCAGGCATCCTGCGCCGTCTCGACGCCGAGACCATCGCGGCGCTGGCGCTGGTGGTGCCCGAGTTCTCCGCCCAGCCGACCGCGCCGACGCCCGCGCGCGACGGCGCCTCGATCGAGCGCCGGCGCCAGCGCCTCTACCAGGCGGTCGCGCGCCTGCTCACCGTCCTGTGCGAGGCAACCGACGGCCGTCCCTGCAGGGTCGCCCTGCTCCTCGACGACCTCGAGCGCGCCGACCCGGCTGTGATCGAACTGTTGCGCTACCTCCAGACCGAGCTGCGCGACCAACCACTGTGGATCGTCGGCGCCTGCAGTCTAGACCGCGTCGCCACCGACTCGCCTCTGCGCGTCCTGCTGGACGAGACCGACGCCAAGCACGTGATCCGATTGAACCGTCTCGATCGCGACTCGGTCTTCGAGATCGCCTCCTCGCTCGTGGGGACCGAGCAATCGGAGCCGCTCGCCGACTTCATCCATCGCTCGAGCCAAGGGCTGCCGCACGCGCTGGCCGAGAGCGTGAACCTGCTGCGCGATCGCGGGCTCCTGCGGCCCGAGTCGGGACGCTGGGCGCTCCAGGAGGCTTCGCTCGCCGAGGTACAGCTCAAGCTCGGCGACCTGCGCGGCTTGATCGCCGCGCGCGTCAAGCACCTGCCCTACTCGGCGCGCCGGCTGGCGGCCCTCGCCGCCGTCGCCGGCTCGCGCTTCGAGGCCGGCCTGATCGCGGCGGCGGCCGACGAGCACCCGGTGGTCTGCGACGTGGCCTTCGACATCATGCTGCAGCGCTGGCTCATCCGCCGTTCGCCCGAGCGCTGGTACCACCGCACCCGCCCGCAACGCGACACCGATCGCGAGCCCACCACCTACGAGTTCTCGAGCGGGTCGATCTGGAGAGCGATCTACGCCGACATCCAGACCACACGGCGCCGTCTGATGCACCGCGAAGTGGCGGAGGCGCTCGAGCGCGAGCGCGCCGCCGATCTGCTCGCCGTGTGCGAGAGCCTGGCCTATCACTACCGCGCCGCCGGCCTCCACCAGCTCGCGATCACCTATCTGGCGCAGGCCGCCGCCAAGGCCGAGCGCTGCGGCGCCGCCGAGACCGCGCTGCTCTACTACGGGCTCGCGGACGAGGAGATCGACGCCGAGATCCGCCGCCTGCCCCCGGCCGACAAAGGGCGCCTCGAGCGCGAGCGCGAGCGCCTGCGCGCCGATCGCGAGAAGCTGGCTCCGCCGGCGAAGTGAGCTAGGCCGCCTTGCCGCGGCGCGGCGAGGCAGCGACGATCAGGGAAACGTGTTGAAGCGGATGTTGTCGCGACGCAGCCCCTCCGCGATCACCTCGAAGCCACCGTTGCGCACCATCCACTCCAGCCGGTGATCGCGGTACTGGCGGCGGAAGCGGCCGGTCGCCACCAGATCGGCAACGCCGCTCATCGCCTTCACCGACTCGGCGGCTTCCGCCGCGGTCTGCTTCACGCTCGGGCGCGCGTTGGCGCGCTCCGCCCACGACGCGAGTCGTGAGCCGGCAGCGGGCGCGATGCCGAACCCACGCGAGCCGTTGAGGTAGGGCGCGATCGACAGATCGCCCCAGCCGAAGCGATCGCCGCCGAACCACTCTCGATCGCCCAGGGTCTCCTCCAGCCAGCCGAAGATGCCGCGGGCCTCCTCGCCGGCGGCGGCCTCGAGACGCTGCGCCAGCTCGCCGGTGGCTCGCTTGAAGTAGCGGATCTCGCCCAGAGCCCAGTTGAGCGGCTCGTAGTGGCGATCCATCACCTGCTCGATCTGCCGGGCGACGGCGCGCTGGCGCGGATCCTTGGGTAGGAGCGGGGGCTCGGGATAGCGATCTTCGAGGTACTCGAGGATCAGCCTCGAGTCGAAGATCGAGAACCCTTCGTCGACCAGTGCCGGCACTTCGCGCAGCGGGCTCACCTGTTCGAAATCGGCGATGGCCTTGCCGCTGCCGATTCCCATTGGCGTGGTGGCTTCGAACGCGATGCCCTTCTCGCGCATCGCGATCTTGTTCTTCTGCGCGTAGGGGGAGAGTGGATGTTCCCAGAGTTTGAGCATAGACGCGCATGCTAGCGCGTCTCCGCTACCATCGACGCCGTGGCGAGCCCGGCCGCGGCGGTGGCAGCCGCCCTCCTCCTCATGCTCGAGCCGGAATCGTCCGCGATCGACGGCGACGACTTCACGCGCCGACTCGAAGCGGTGTCGCGCCAGCTACTCGGCGCGCCCTACGCCCTCGGCCCGCTGGGCGAGGAAGTCCCACCCGACCTCGATCCACGTTTCCGCCTCGACGCGTTCGACTGCACCACCTACGTCGAGACGGTGCTGGCGCTCGCCTTGGGAGGATCCGACGACGAAGCCGCGACGCGGCTCCAGCTCGACCGTATCCGCTACACCGGCGGGGTTCCCGGCTTCGCAACGCGTCGCCACCTGATCGACGCCCAGTGGATTCCGGAGCTCGAGCGGGAGGGACTGCTGGTCGACGTCACGCGGCGCCTGGGCGGGGGTGCCGCGCGCACCGCCTCCTTGCGTCTGAATCGCGCCACCTGGCAGCGCAGCCACCTCGCCACCGATTTCGGACTCGAGTGGAGCGCGGTGCCGCACGGCCGACAGATGCTCGCCTACCTGCCGTGGGAGGTCCTCGAGCGCGACGATGTGCGCGCGGCGCTGCCGTCCATCGGCATCCTCAACTTGATCGCGAACCCCACCCCGAGCGCGCCCACTGTCGTGATCCACCAGGCTTTGCTGTTGCGCGCCGAGGACGGCGGCTGGATCGCGCGCCACGCGTCGTCGAGCAGCCACCGGGTGGTCGAGGAGCCGCTCTCTGTCTTTCTCGAGCGCTCGCGCGGGCGCAAGCGCTCGGTGCTCGGGGTCAACGTGCTGGAGATCGTCGGCGAAAAGTAGGACTTCGTCAGCTTCATCCGCTTGTGGGTCGGCTCCCGCTACAGCCCTCGACCAACCGCGCCCGCTAACGCAGATGGCTCGGAAACGCTCACCAACAGAGACTTCAACCGCACCGGAAAGCCCAGGACATACGCCCGCTGGCGCGGGCTCAGCTCGAGCTGCACGATTCCATGGCCGGCGCCATTCACGAGCCAGCGCCCGCCAAAACCATGGACGCCGCGGCTGACCGGCGAGATATCGAGCTCAGAGCCTGATTCCACGGTAGAGCGAGGGAACCGCGAGCGGAACGCCCAGCCCATTCGAACCTCGACCTGCTCCCGGTCGATCGACACATATGACCTGGAAGGCGACAAGCCGACGGCGGTCGACAGCACTCGATACCACTTGTCGAAGCTGATCGGGAACCGCGTGGACGCTGCGCCAGTGTTGGTACCCATCTCCACCTCGCTCACGACAGTATGCCGTAGCCAATGGCGCGTTGCTACTCCACGTCCTCGGACGGGTCTGATGGCTCGGCTTCCTCAGCATCGGGTCTCGGTTCAGATCCGCCGTCCAGCGCCGCTAACGCAAGGAGATGGCCGCGCTCTCCTCGCCGGGCTCGAGCATCTGGCGCGACCTTCGATCGCCGATCGCCACTCGTAGGTCGATCCAGCGGAAGCTCCGCGACGCGAAGAAGGTGACTTCGCGCGCCGCCGCCGGCACCCGCGCGCGCAGGCGAGCGAAGCTCCCCAGCGTCGCCAGCTCGCCAGCGCCGGTGGTCCGCCGTTCCGGATACTCGACGGCGAGGTCGGCTGCGGCGTCGTCGAAGCGGAGGCGCAGACGCCGCCTCAGCAGCTCGGTCAGCCGTTCGGTAGCCGCGGTCTCCGCGTCGCGCCCGGCGGCGCGCAACGACTCCATGCCGGCGAGGCGCTGTGCCGCCGGCGTCGCCGTCGACTGGCCGAGCAGCAGGGCATCGAGGTCGGCGTAGAGATCGACGGCGAAGACGTCTCCGGCTTCGAGCCGAGCTTCGACCACGGTCGCCGCCGCGCCCGGGCGGGGCGGCTCGACTGGCTCGACCGGCTGGCCCTGCGCCAGTGACAGGAGAAAAATGAGCGCGTTCATGTTTCCGCCGGCCCCGCCGTCTCGTTCTCGACCGCGGAGCTCTCGCGCGGCGCGCCTTCGGCGATGACTTCGCCCGGGAAGAGCTCCTCGATCAGAACGGTGGCGTAGCTTCCCGCCGGCAGCTCGAAGCGCAGCTCGATCGCGTCGTCGTCCAACGTCTGCTGCGAGGCGTCGCCGATCGGCACCCGGAGCGCGCGGCGCGTGCCGTCGACGTGGAGGCCGCGCGGCAGCTCGAGCTCGTCCCAACCCGGGAGCCCCTGCTCGCGCCAGACCGACTCCTCGAGCTCGCGCACCGCTCCACCCGGCTGCCGCATCTTGGTGCCGAAGATCGGCCCGGTGGGCGAGATGTCGAGCGCCGCCGCGCGCGCCGACTCGGCGGAGGCGTCACCGACCAGGAAGAGACCTCCCGATCGATGCACCAACGCCAGATCGCCGTCGAGGAGCTCCCACGGCGGCGCCGGACGCCGCTCGAGCACCTGGTTGAACAGCGCGGACTGCAGCGCGGAGACCAGGAACCGGGTCTGACGCCGATCGCCGCTGCGCTTGCCTCCGGCGCGATCACCGCGCAGGATCGCGGCGCCGGCGGCGGCGTTGTCTCCCTCGCGGCCGAATCGCTGGCGGCCGAACCGGTTCGGCATGCCGCGCCGCGCCAGCTCGGCCAGGCGATCTCTCGCCGCGCCCGCGCCGGACGGGCCGAGCTCACGCACCACGATCCGGAAGCGGTTCGCCACCAGGTCCCCGGTCCGCAGCTTGTGGCGGTGCTTCACCGCCTCCAGCACACGCCAGCCCCCCTCGCCCCAACCGGGGATGGGCCAGCTCTCTCCCGCCAGCGCGAGCGCGGCTGCCGGCTCCAGCCGCGGCAGGGAGACCCACTGGCGGGTGACCGCCCACCGATCCTTGCGGCCCGCATACCCGATCCCGAGCCGCGGCACGCGCAGCTCCCGCTCCAGATCCCGCACCACCGCCTCGGTGTCGATCCCGCGCTTCTCGATCAGGAGGAAGGTGTGCTCGCCTTCCCCGCACGGAGGGTAGAGCGGCACCTCCTCCACTTCGAAGTCCTCCAATCGGCACCGAATGCGGGGCATCGACACCCTTATACCGCAGGGCGTCACCACGCGCGCCTGGGGCCCGAATGCCGTGGGCGACCGCCGGATGGAACCATGGCCGTGGTACATGCATTGCTTGAGCGCGCGCGGTCCGATAGGGTTTCGGGCCGACGGCAGGGGGACGCGCCCGATCCGGGACGGTGGGAGCGCGACCTCGACGAACAGACTCCTTCAGTGCAGCGAGGGGCAAAGGCGACGGTTCCGCGTCAATCTGACGCCGCACCGCCCGCGCTCCGTGCCGCAGAGGCCGAGGACGACGGCCGAGGAGGCCGCCATCGCCGCATGGAATGCGAGGACGTAGCACGATGACTGATCCCGCAGCTCGCTCCAACACGCTGGTGCAGGTCCAGGACCTGCGCAAGCACTACGGCCCGATCCGCGCCGTCGACGGCATCACGTTCGCGGTCCACCGCGGTGACGTGCTCGGGTTCCTCGGCCCCAACGGCGCCGGCAAGACCACCGCGATGAAGCTGATCACCGGCTTCCTCGAGCCGGACGCGGGCTCCATCGAGGTCGCCGGCCTCTCCATGGCCGCTCAGCCGCTCGAGGCGCGCCGCCGGCTGGGCTACCTGCCGGAGAACGCGCCCGCCTACGGCGAGATGACGACCGACGGCTTCCTGCGCTTCATCGCCGAGGCGCGCGGGGTCGCCTCGCCCGCCGCCGCGATCGATCGCGTGATCGACGCCACCGGGCTGCGCCGCGTGCGCCACCAGACCGTGGAGACGCTGTCGAAGGGCTTCAAAAGGCGCGTCGGCCTGGCGCAGGCGATGATCCACGATCCCGAGATCCTGATCCTCGACGAGCCGACCGACGGCTTGGATCCCAATCAGAAGGTGCTGATCCAGGACCTGATCGCGAACCTCTCCAAGGACCGCTGCGTGATCCTCTCGACCCACATCCTCGACGAGGTCGAGAAGGTCTGCAATCGCGCGATCATCATGTCGCAGGGCCGCATCCTGGTGGACTCGACGCCGGCGGAGCTCCAGGCGCAGGCGCCCAGCGGCCGTCTCGACGAGGTTTTCCGCACCGTGACCAAGGGAGTGGCGGCATGAGTATGGTTCATGGGGGTTCGGCGCCGGCGGGGCGGTTCACCGGCTTGGGCGCCGTCTTCCGGCGCGAGTTCAAGAGCTACTTCTCGTCGCCGCTGGGCTACGTCTTCATCGTCATCTTCCTGGTCGCGAGCGGCTACCTCACCGTCTCGCGCGACTTCGGCCGCTTCCTCGAGATCCGCCAGGCCAACCTCGACGCGTTCTTCCTCTACATCCCCTGGATCTTCGTGATCCTGGTACCTGCGGTGGCGATGCGGCTGTGGGCCGAGGAGCGCAAGACCGGCACCGTCGAGCTCTTGCTCACGCTGCCGGTGAGCCTGCCCGGCGCCTACATCGGCAAGTTCCTCGCGGGCTGGAGCTTCCTCGGATTCTCGCTCCTCCTCACCTGGCCGGTCGCGCTCCAGGTGGCGCGGCTGGGCGATCCGGACTGGGGCATCATCCTCACCGGCTACCTGGGATGCCTGCTCTGCGCCGGGGCCTTTCTCTCGGTCGGCATGCTGTTCTCGGCGCTGTCGAAGAACCAGGTGGTCGCGTTCATCCTCGGCGTCACCGCGTCGATCGCGTTCCTGCTGCTCGGCCTGCCGGAGACGCTCGACTTCGCCGGCCGGGCGCTGGGCGGCTGGGTCGAGCAGGTGCTGGGCAGCCTGAGCCTGGTCGATCACTTCGAGACCCTCACCCGCGGCTTGATCGAGCTCGGAACCCTGTTCTTCTTCGCCGCGTTCACCGTTGGATGGCTCGTCTGCGGGATGCTCGCCCTCGACGAGACCAAGGCCAGCTAGCTCCGCGAATGATGACTATCATTCGCTCCGCTAGCTTGCTGTCGGCGCCGCGGACGGCGCGCGTCGGCCGTCCGACGGACGGACGGCCTCCCTGTTCTTCGAGAGACTAGTTATGCGCAACTACCGAACGCTCACGCTCATCCTGGTCGCCGCGATCAGCATCCTCGCCATCCACGTCGTGGTGATGCTCACCGGCGGAGTGCGCGCCGACGCCACCTCGGAAGACCTCTACTCGCTCTCCTCCGGCACCGAGAGCATCCTTTCGCGCATGCACAAAGAGGGCACGCAGCCGGTCGAGATCCGGCTCTACTTCTCGGAGACCTCGGGCAAGACGCTGCCGCGCTTCATCAAGGACTTCATCACCTACGAGCGCTACCTGCGCCACCTGCTCAAGGAGTACGAGCGCGCCGCCAACGGCAAGATCAAGCTGCGCTTCATCGACCCGATCACCGACAGTGACGACGAGCAGGACGCGGTCAAGGACGGCCTCGAGGGCCGCCCCATCAACCAGAACGGCGACAAGTTCTTCTTCGGCCTCGCGGTCGAGACCCAGACCGGCTCCAAGGAGACCATCCCGTTCCTGTGGCCCAACGAGCAGGAGTCGATCGAGTACGAGATCACCAAGCGCCTGTCCACGCTGCTGTGGCCGCCGTCGAAGAAGATCGGCGTGCTGTCGAGCCTCGAGGTGTTCGGGGGCGCCGACAACCCGTACCTGGCGCAGATGCTCGCCGCGCAGGGCCGCACTCCTCCCGAGAAGTGGGTCTCGGTCCAGCTTCTCGAGCAGGCCTACAAGGTGTCGCAGATCCCGGCCGACACCGACCACCTCTCGCACGACGACTTTGACCTGGTGATCGTGATCCATCCCAAGCGCTTGTCCGAGAAGGCGCTGTGGGCGATCGACGAGTGGGTCGAGACCGGCGGCAAGGCGATCGTTTTCGTCGACCCCTACTCGATCGCCGACCAGGCGCCGCAGAACCCGCAACAGCCGTGGATGGCGCTCCAGTACGAGCCGGCGTCGTCGCTCGATCCCCTGCTCGAAGCGTGGGGCCTCGAGATGCCGCCGCAGACCTTCGCCGCCGACATCGATCTCGCGGTGCGACGACCGGTGGTGCGCGGCGGTCCGGCGGAAGCGGTGCTGGTGGATCTGCAGGTGACCGCGCCCACGCGCGACGCGACCCTGCACGACCATCCGGCCCTCAAGGGGATCGACAACATCCGCTTCTTCCTCGCCGGTGTGCTGCGCGAGAAGTCCGCCGGTGTCACGGGTGCGGGGGCTGGCGCGGGTGCGGACGAGACCGACGCCGCCAAGCAGACTCCCGAAGCCGGCGCCGCGCGGGCCGCAGCCGACCGGAAGCCCGGGACCGCGGGTAGCGACGGGGTGGTCCGCACGCCGCTCATCACCACCACCGCGGCGGGCTCGACCATCGAGATCTTCCCCGGCTTCGGCGGCGAGGGCGCGGGGCTCTACTACACCGACCTCAACAACGCGGCGAAGATGCGCGATCAGTACCGTCCCGGCAAGGAGCCGCAGGTGTTGGCCTGGCAGATCAGCGGAAAACTTCCCTCGGCATTTCCGCGGGGCGTCGAGCTGCCGTCGACCGCGCCGCCGCAGCCCGAAGGCCTGCCCGACGGCGTCGAGCTGCCGCCGCCGGCTGGCACCGAGACCATCCACAAGGACCCGGTCGCCGAGGCCGACCGTCGTGACACCACCGTCATCGTCTTCTCCGACGTCGATCTCATCTCCGATCCACTCGGGTTCCAGCGCAACATCCTGGGCATCGTCACCGCCGCCAACGACAACCACAAGGTGCTGCTCAACTCGGTCGATCACCTGCTCGGCGATCAGGAGCTGATGCAGGTGCGCACCGCGCGCCACCTCGATCGTCCGTTCAAGCTGTTCGACCAGATCGAGGCCGACGCCGAGAAGCAGACGCTCGAGCGCGAGCGCGAGATCCGCGAGCAGGTCGAGGGCTTCCAGAAGGAGCTCTCGGCCAAGCAGGGCGAGATCACCGACAGCAACGCCGCGCTGCTCCAGCGTCAGGTCCAGCAGGAAGTCGACAGCCTCAACGAGAAGATCCTGGACGGCAACGCCAAGCTGCGGGAGATCCGCCTCGAGCGCCGCTCGACGCTCGAAGGCAAGGAGCGCTCGGTGCGGCTCGCGGTGCTGGGGTGGATGCCGGCGCTGGTGCTGGTGCTGGGCCTGGTTCTGTTCGTCCGCCGCAAGCGGATGGAGATCGAAGCGAGGAGAGCCTCTTGATGCGCACCAATCTGAAGCTGGCGATAGCCGCCGTCCTCCTGCTCGCCGGATCGATCTGGATCTACGCCGACAGCGTCTCGCGCGGCGACCGGTTCGAGCGCGGCAAGAAGCTCCTTCCCAACCTGGCGATCGACGAGGTCTCGACCATCGTGCTGACCGAGGCCGGAAAGACCACCACCCTCAAGCGCAGCGCCGAGCCGGCACCGACCGGCGTCGCCAAGGGAGAGAGCTTCACCATCGCCGAGGTCCACGACTACCCGGCCAAGAACGAAGCGGTCAACCGTCTGCTGCGCGACCTCCTCGATATCGGCCTGGAGAAGGAAGTCGGCAACAGCGCCGACCTCGCCAAGGAGCTCGAGATCGATCCGCCGACAGACCACACCACCGAGGTCACCCTGCGCAACGCCGCCGGCGAAGACATGGTCCGGCTGCGGCTCGGCAAGAACTTCACGAGCGGCGACTCCCGCTACGTGCGCCGCCTCGATCAAGAGAACGCGCCGATCTATCTCACGTCCGCGGGTGTCTACCTGACGACCGCGACCGATCAGCTCCTCGACAAGGAGCTACTCGACATCGCGCCCAGCAAGGTGGTGCGGGCGGAGGGCAAGGACTTCGTCCTCCAGGCGGTCGAGCAGAACACGACTCCTGTGCTGACCGCGATCCCGTCCGGGAAGAAAGAGAAAACCAGCGAGACCTCGAAGGTGCGCTCGGCGCTCGAACGCCTCTCCTTCGACCAGGTCTACCTCGCCGACGATCCCGAGGTCCGCGAGCTCGCCTTCGAGCAGGCGCTGCGCGTGTCACTCGACGACAACACTGCCTACACGCTCTCGCTGGCGAAGCAAGGCGAGAAGTCGTACCTCCAGATCCGCGGCGACCACTCGATCGGCCAGGTGATGATCACGCTCACGACACCCAAGGAAGAGCTCGAGGAGAAGGCCGACCAGCTCACCCGCGCCGACCAGATCGCCAAGTTCAACCAGTTCCACAGCTCGTGGGTCTACGAGATCCCGAGCACGACGGCGGCCAAGCTCGAGCTGACGAAGAAGGACCTGGTCGAGTAGACCTACCCCGCCAGTAGTAGCATCCCTCTGTGATCTCCCGGCTCGCGACGATCTGTCTCGTCGTGGCGGCGGCCATAGCACCCGCCCTCGCGCAGTGGAACGACGGGTGGTTCCGCCACCCCCCGCGCTTCGCCACCAGCGAAGACCTCGAGCAGGGCTCGTTCACCTTCTGCCGCCTGCACTACACCAGCGTCCGGAACGAGCAGCTCGGCCACGGCTGGAACACCGACTACCCCGACTCCGACGCCAACTTCATGGTGCGCCTGGCGCAGCTCACGCACGCGCAGGTGAATCTCGACCGCGACGGTGAGCCCAACCACGTGGTGGTCCGCGCCACCGACGACCTCCTTTTCTCCTGTCCATTCCTGTTCATGTCGGATGTCGGCACCACCGGCTTCGAGCCCCGGGAGGTCGACCGCCTGCGCGACTACCTCCTGGCGGGCGGCTTCCTCTATGTCGACGACTTCTGGGGCAACGCCGCCTGGGAGCACTGGAGCGGCGAGATCGGCAAGGTGCTCCCGCCCGACGAGTACCCCATCGTCGACATCCCGCTGGACCACGAGCTGTTCAAGGCGCTCTACGACGTCCCAGGAGTGCCGCAGGTCCCCTCGATCCAGCACTGGATGTGGAGCGGCGGCACCACCTCCGAGCGCGGTTGGGAGTCGGCCACGCCGCACTGTCGCGGCATCTTCGACCACGACGGGCGCCTGATGGTGGTGATGACTCACAACACCGACATCGCCGACGGGTGGGAGCGCGAGGGCGAGAGCGAGGAGTTCTTCGAGCTCTTCTCGCTGCCCAAGTCGTACCCGATGGGCATCAACATCGTGATGTACGCCCTGACTCACTAGAAAATTTGAATGGTGCATACCATTCATTTCTAGTCATCACTTTGGCGCCGAGGACGGCGCGTCCCGTCTGCTGTACGCTTACCGTTCACCGCAATCACGTCAGTACGCGCCCGCTGGCGCTCGTACAAGGGAGGATCCATGACCGTCCAGGAAAGATCGACGGCGTACCACGGAATGACCCCGCAGCTCCTGGAGATCCGCGAGCACGTCCGCACCTTCATCAACGACGTGGTCATCCCCGCCGAACCGGAGCTCGAGGACGAAGGACGCGGCGGCAAGCGCATCCAGGCGCTCAAGCAGGAGGCCAAGCGAAAGGGTCTGTGGGCGCTCGGCCACCCCACCGAGATCGGTGGCCAGGGCGTTCCGTTCATGCCGTTCTGCTACATGAACGAGATCATCGGCCGCTCGCAGTACGGGCAGGTCGCGGTCGGGTCGGCGTCGATGCAGGACTCGATCATGCTCCACCTCTATGCCAGCCCCGAGCAGCGCGACCGCTGGCTCAAGCCGCTGGTCGCGGGCGAGATCTACCCGTCGGTCGGCCTCACCGAGCCCGAGGTCGCGGGCTCCGACCCCACGCTGATGCAGACCCACGCCGAGCTCGACGGCGACGAGTGGGTGATCAACGGACACAAGTGGTTCACCAGCGGCGCCAACGTCGCGGCCTTCACCACCGTCTTCTGCAAGACCGACCCCGACCACGCCAGCAAGCACCGCCAGTTCTCGTCCATCATCGTGCCCACCAACACGCCGGGCTACGAGGTGGTGCGCGTGGTGCCGACCATGGGCCACAGCCGCGGCGGCCACTGCGAGATCCGCCTCAAGAACGTCCGGGTGCCGAAGAGCAATCTGCTGGGGCCGCGCGGCGACGGCTTCGTGATCGCGCAGCGGCGCTTGGGGCCGGGGCGCATCTTCCACTGCATGCGCTGGCTGGGTCAGGCGCAGCGCGCGTTCGAGCTGATGTGCAATCGCGCCAACACTCGCTTCGCCCACGGCTCGTTGCTCGCCGAGAAGGGTGAGATCCAGCGCTACATCGCTGAGTCGGCGGCCGAGATCCAGGCCGCCCGCCTGATGACGATCGACGCCGCGCGCGTGATCGACGAGGGCGGCGACGCGCGGATTCAGATCGCGCTCATCAAGTTCTGGGGTGCCCGCATGCTCCACAACGTGATCGATCGCGCCATCCAGGTCCACGGCGCGCTCGGTGTCACCGCCGACACGCCGCTCGAGAAGATGTACCGCGAGGCACGCTACGCCCGCATCTACGACGGGCCGGACGAGGTCCATCGCATGACGGTGGCGCGGCGGATCCTGCGCGATCCCGTCGGC
>DATAFT010000612.1:0-2011 GCA_036257295.1 Thermoanaerobaculia bacterium | reverse complement strand
GATGCGGGCGCTCGAGCGCCTGCGCGCGAACGGTCTGATCACGGCGGCGCTCACCAACAACTGGAAGAGCGACGGCGAAGCGAGCGATCGTCACGGGCTGCGCCCGCTGTTCGACCACTTCATCGAGTCGAGCGTGGTCGGTCTGCGCAAGCCCGACCCCGCGATCTACCGGCTCGCTTTCGTCGAGATCGGCGTCCCCGGCGAGCGCATCGTCTTCCTCGACGACATCGGCGCCAATCTGAAGGCGGCGCGCGAGCTGGGAATGACGACCATCAAGGTGCTCGATGCCGAGCAGGCGCTGCGCGAGCTGGAAAGGCACGTCGGCATCGATCTGCTGTAGGGACGCTGCTTGCCTGCGTCCTCGGAGGGCGAGGAGACTACTCTCCTCCCCTACCCGCGCCGGTATGATCCTGGCCGATGCCCGAGCTCCCCGACGTCGAGGTCTACGTGTCCGCGCTGGCGGACCGGATCAAGGGCGAGCGCCTGCTGGGTGTGCGGCTCAAGAGCCCGTTCCTCCTGCGCTCGGTGACGCCGCCGCTGCGCGAGGCGTACGACCGCACCGTCACCGGGGTGCGGCGGCTCGGCAAGCGCATCGTGATCGACCTCGACGCCCCCTCCAGCCCCAACCCCCATGGGCCAGGCGATTTGCACCTGGTGATCCACTTGATGATCGCCGGTCGCTTCGCCTGGGAGAAACCGGGCGCCAAGCTGCCGGGGAAGATCGGGCTCGCCGCCTTCGACTTCTCGTCGGGCACGCTCATCCTGCGCGAGGCGGGCACCAAGAAGCGCGCCTCGCTCCACCTGGTCGAAGGCGAGCACGCGCTGCGTGCGCACGATCGCGGCGGCATCGAGGTGATGGGCTCGACACTCGAGGCGTTCCGCACAGCGCTCACCGCCGAGAACCACACGCTCAAGCGCTCGCTCACCGACCCGCGCGTCTTCTCCGGCATCGGCAACGCCTACTCCGACGAGATCCTCCATCGCGCGCGCCTGTCGCCGATGAAGCAGACGCAACACCTGGCCGACGACGACATCGCGCGGCTCCATGCCGCCACCCAGGACGTGCTGGCGCAATGGATCGATCGCATCCGCGACGACGCCGCCGGCGGCTTCCCGGAGAAGGTCACCGCGTTTCGCGAAGGCATGGCGGTCCACGGCCGCTGGCGCGAGCCGTGCCCCGACTGCGGCGCTCCGGTCCAGCGCATCGTCTACGCCGAGAACGACTGCAACTACTGCGCTCGCTGTCAGAACGAAGGACGCCTGCTCGCCGACCGCGCGCTGTCGCGCCTGCTCAAGAGCGACTGGCCGAAGACGCTCGAGGAGCTCGAGGAGCTGCGCCAGCAGCGAGTCGAGACTCAACCGGTGCCGGTCGCGACCGCACCGCGCCGCCGGCGATGAGTACCGCCCGACCGCGGCTGGTCGACGCCCATGCGCATCTGGGTGCGCCCGAGTTCGACGCCGACCGCGACGCCGTGCTCGACCGGGCGCGGGCCGCCGGTGTCAAGGCGATCGTCGCCGTCGGCGAGACGTTGGCGGATGCCGAGAAGAACCTCCGGCTCGCAGCCGGCGTGGACCCGATGGCCGCCGCCATGATCCGTCCGACCGCCGGCCTCTACCCCACCATCCTCGACCGCGAGCAGGCAGCCATCCTCGAGGCGCTCATTCGCCGCGAGCGGGCGCGCTTGATCGCGATCGGCGAGGTCGGGCTCGACCACTGGAAGATCCAGGACGCGGGCGAGCGTGAGACGCAGCGCGAGATCTTCCTGGGCTTCGTGCGGCTCGCCGCCGAGACCGGGCTGCCGCTCAACGTCCACTCGCGCTCGGCCGGAAAGGCCACCATCGATCTGCTGCTCTCCTCGAACGCCAAGCGCGTCCTCCTCCACGCCTTCGACGGCAGGGCGGCCACCGCGCTGCCCGCGGTCGAAGCAGGCTTCTTCTTCTCGATTCCGCCGTCCGTCGTGCGCTCGCCGCAGAAACAGAAGCTGGTCCGCCGCCTCCCGATCGAGAACCT
>DATAFT010000610.1:0-12313 GCA_036257295.1 Thermoanaerobaculia bacterium | reverse complement strand
TGCTGGCGGCGGTGCTGGTGGGAACCTCCGGTTGGTTCTTCTTCTACGCCATCTTCGCGCTGCGCATCAAACGCAACGACGCTTTCAACACGCTGACCTCGATCTTCTACTTCGCGTTCCTGTTCGCGAGCTCGATGTTCTATCCGGTCGAGCCGCTGCCCTCGCCGTTCCGCGAGGTCGCGATGGCGAACCCGATCACCTGGCAGGTCGACGTGCTGCGCTACGCGACGGTGGGCATCGGAGATCCACGCACGATCGCGATCGAGAGCGCGGCCTTCGTGCTCTTCTCGCTGCTCGCCTTCGCAGGCGCAACGCTCGCCTTGCGCAGCCAAGAGTAGTAGGAGTGCGTGGTTCTTACCACGCACTCCTACTCTGTTGTTTTTGGCGCCGAGGACGGCGCTCTTGCCGTGTAGCTGACGTGCGCGTGCGGGTAGAAGCTGCCGATGTCCTCCATCGCGCAGCGTTCGAAGCCGCATCGCTGGAGACGCGCCAGCACCTGGCTGGGCGACTCGTAGTAGAAGCCGCTGCCCATGGTCAGGCCGAGGAAGTGATCGGACACCCACTCCTGCGAGCGGTTCCAGGCCGACTTGAGCCGCTGATCCGGATCCATCTCCTTGACCAGCAGCAGGCCGCCGGGCCGCAAGCGACCGCGGATCGCCTCGAGCAACCGGTCCCGATCGTCGATCGGTATCCGATAGAGCACGTCGTACAGCGTCACCAAGTCGTAATGACCCACGATCGCATCGATCAGTCCAGCGACCACGCGCACGCGCGGATGCTGGAACGTGGTCAGCGTCTTGCGCAGGTCGGGCTCGATGGTGGTGATCGACGCGGCGCCCGCCTCGACCGCCAGCACGGCGAGGATCCCGTGTCCGGCTCCGACGTCGAGGACGTGAGAGCCCGGCGTGAGGTGGCGCAGGGTCCGCAGGTAGGGGCAGGTGAGGAAGCGGCCGAGCACGTGGAATCGGGTGGCACGGGATCGACCCGAGAAGGCGCGGCGGATCGCGTTGAAGGCGGCGATCCGACCGAGTCTCTTGCGGGCCACGATCGCGGCCGGACCGCCAGGAAGCCTCGCAGCGACGGTCGCGCCCTCGACCCGCGCGGGTGTCGATCCCTGGCTCGCGTTCATCATTGGTGATGTAGTGTCCGTGGACAGGCGCCACGGCGACAGCGGCACCGATCGTAGCAACGGACCTCGAGCGGGCGAGCCCCGAGTGTCCGGCGCGACGCCGCGATCGCCGTCCAGAGGCTGGCCTGCATCCCGGCGTTGGATCTTAGGCGCTGGACGGCTTCTCGGCCAGGGGGGTTCGGCCGGAGGGTCGGTTCCTGTTGGTTGATTCTCCTGGCGATCCGGCGGACGCCGGGAACTGGTCGTTTCGCGGAGGACGCGTTGCGCAAGAGTGACGAGCGGACCACGATGCGGGTCTGCTTCGCGCTCGGCGCCGGTTTCGTCGCCGTCCTGGGGACTCGGCTGCTGGGCGTACCGATGTCCCACTGGGAGCTCGACGAGTGGCTGTTCCGCATGGGCGTCGAGCGCTTCGCCCCGCTCGAGCACCACCCGCATCCTCCCGGCTATCCGCTCCTGATCGGGTTGGGCAAGGCAGTCAACGTGCTGGTCGGCGACCCTTTCCTGGCGCTGGTCGTCCTCGCCACCACCTGTTCGATCCTCGTCTACCTGGTCCTCGCCGACGCCTTCCATCGGATCAGCGGCGACGCGTGGGTCGGCATCGCCGGCGCGCTTCTGTTCGCGCTGTCGCCCGCGATGATCGTCCACGCGACGACGCCGATGTCCGATCAACCCGCTCTCCTCTTCCTCGCCGTCGCATTGGCGGCGGGCGCGCGGCTCGGGCGATGGGGACGCAACGCGGCGCTCGCCGACCCTCCTACCGATCAGCCTCCGACCGTCGAGCTTCCGCTCGCGGGCTCCGCGCAGCGCGAGCGATGGCGGCGCCGGCGCGACCTCGTGGCACCCGCGATCTTCGGCGCCGCGCTGTCGGCCTCGATCGGCTGCCGTCCGCAGTACGCGATCGCGATTCTGCCCATGCTCCTGGTCGGCTGCCTGGCGATCGACCGCTGGCGCGCGCGCGCCGCCGCCCTCGGCGCTTTCGCCGTCACCAGCGCGGCCTGGTTCGTGCCGCTGGTGGTGGCGACGGCGGGCTGGAACAGATTCCTCGACTATCAGCGCGCGCAACTCGAGACCGTCGCCAAGGCGGACGCGGTCGCCGCGCGCGCCGGTCGCTCGTGGATCGACCTCGGCCAGCGCTTCCTCTTCGATGGCTGGGGCGCGCCCATGTGGGCCACGGCGATCATCGGACTCGCGCTGCTCGGGCTGGTGACACTGGCGGTGAAGCGCCGGGGCGCCGCCATCCTGCTCCTGGTCATGGGCGCCGTGCACCTGATCTTCACGCTGATCAGCTCGGATCCCGACGACGGCGTGCGCTATGCGCTGCCGTCGCAGATGGCGATCGCGTTCCTCGCCGCGGTGGCGCTGGGCGCCGGCGCGAGCGTCATTCCGTGGCGCCGCGCCGCGCTGTTCGCGGTGGTCGCGGTGGTCGCGGCGATCTCGATTCGCTACACGCTCCCGGTGCTCGACGCGCGACGCACCACGCCATCACCGCCGGTGCAGGCGGCCATGTGGGCGAGAGAGCACCTACCGGTGCGCGCGGTCATCCTTCCCGACCCGACGCTGCGTCCGCACGCCGATCTCCTGATGAAGCGCTATCGCCGTTTCCGCCCGAACGAAGGCCTCGCGAAGTTCTGGAACAGACCGAAGGTACCGCTCTACGCGCTGGGCCATGGCGCGACCGAGATCGACGATGCGGCCGAGTTCTCCTGGCCTTACTCCGACGCCTTCGCGCGGCTGACGCGAAATCACTATCGCGTCGTCTCGCTCGCACCGATCGTGCCCGAGCGCCGCTACCGAGAGGTGAGCGGCCTCTATCCTTGGGAGCGCGTCGCGCACCGGCGTGAATGGCGCTGGCTGGGGCCCGAGGCGAAGCTCGAGATCCCTCCCGGCGAGGGTCCGCTCGAAGTCGATCTCGAGCTGTCGCCGGATCCGCCCTACCCGAGCACCACGGTCGAGTTCCTGGCCGACGGCGTCGTGATCGCGACCTCGACCGTCGAGCGCGGCGGCGCTGCTACCGCATGCGTGCCGATGCCTGCCGCGGGCGGAATGCTCACGATGCGATCCAGCGAGTCGTTCGTGCCGGCCGAGCACCACGGCGGACCCGATTCACGGCTCCTCGCAATCCAGCTCCTCGACTTGCTGCGTCGTCCGGATCTAGCCGGCGATGTTTCGCCGGTGCCCCACTGCACCGCGCGCGCTCGCGCTGCATGACGGTGAATATGACGAAACGTTACGCTCCACCGGGAGGTTCGCGAACGACTATGCTTGTCCGTCGGCGGGGGACGACGGACGCCACGGTCCGCGACCGAGCGACGGTTCTCGTGGTATGACGGCTCGCGATCGAGCCGGCACCTTCAGGTTTGTGCTGACGTTCAACCAGATCACACGACTTCCGGTCACCGGCCGCGTCAACGCGTCGCCAGCGGAAACGACGGGTGCGATTCCGGTATCCGAGCTCGACCTCAGGGTGTCGAGACTCGGCCGCGGCGAGCGGCTGATCACGTGGAGCCGCGTCGCGCTCTCGGCCTTCTCGCTGGCGGCGGTGTGGGTCGACCCACCGGCGGACCCGCAGCGCTTCGCGCTGGTGGCGTATTCGCTCCTGCTCGCCTACGTGGTCTACTCGGTCATCCTGGCGCTGGTCCTGTCGAGCGTTGCCGCACCGCTACCGCGCGTCGGCTTCGGAGCGCACCTGCTCGACCTGGGCGTCGCGATCACGGTCAACGCGCTCACCGGTGCCGGCAGCCCCTTCTTCGTCCTCTTCGTCTTCCTCCTGGTCGCCGCCGCCCTACGCTGGCAATGGCGCGGGATCATGATGACCGGCAGCGCGATCGTCGTCGCCTACCTCCTGCTCGGCCTCTTTGGTGTCGGTAGCGTCGCCGACTTCGAGCTCGGCCGCCTCGTAATCCGCGCTTCGTACCTCGCGCTGGTGGCAGTGCTGTTGGGATTCCTGGGCACCTGGGAAGGCCAGTTGCGGCGCGGACTGGTGGGGCTCGCAGACTTCCCAGGCAAACGTCACGGCAAGTTCGACGAGGCGGCGCGCGACTCGCTCGCCCACGCCGCCGCGATCCTGCGCGCGCCGCGTGTGCTGCTCGCCTGGGAAGACACCGAAGAGCCGTGGCTCGACACTCTGATGTGGCACGACGGCGAGCTGGTGCGCGAACGGCACGACCCCGGCATGCTCTCGCCCCTGGTCGCCGAGCCGCTGCGCGACGCCGCTTTCCTCTGCCTCGATCTGACGATGGAGGCGCCTACCACGGTGCGCACCGCGCAGAAGGGACTGCTCGCCTGGCGCGGACAGCCGCTGCACGCCGAGCTCACGCGCCGGATCAACCCGCGCAACGTGCTCTCGGTGCCCGTCATCGGCGAGGGAGTGTCGGCGCGCTTGTTCGCGTTCGACAAGCCGCAGCTCACTTCCGACGACCTGGTGGTCGGCTTGATTCTCGGCCGTCAGATCGTCGGCGTGCTCGAGCAGCACTTCCTGGTGGTCGAGACGCGGCACTCGGCCGCCAATCAAGAGCGCATCCGGGTGGCGCGCGAGCTGCACGATGGAATCGCGCAGTCGCTGGCGGCCGCCACGTTTCACATCCGCGGCCTGCGCCGGACGGTGGCCTCCGATCCCGACGCGGTCCGCACTGGGCTCGAGGAGATCGAGCGGCTGCTGGTCAACGAGCAGCGCGAGCTGAGACTCTTCATGCAGGAGCTGCGGCCGTGGACCGCGACCCCCGACGAGGCCAGCGTGCGCGCTCGGCTGGAGGAGCTCTGCCATCGAGTCTCGAGCCTGTGGGGCGTCGAGGTGGAGCTCGAAGGGAGCGACGAGATCGGACACCCGATGGCCTGGGAGGTCTACCGGCTGGCGCAGGAAGGGCTGATCAACGCCGCCCGCCATGCCCAGGCGAGTCGCATCCGCGTCGCCGTCTCGCGCAACGGGAACCGCGTTTCGATTCGCATAGCGGACAACGGCCACGGCTTCCCGTTCGAGGGTGTCTACGATCTCGCCACCCTCGAGGAACGAAAGATCGGACCGGTCAGCCTCAAGGAGCGCATCGCGAGCCTGCGGGGTGACTTACTTCTGCGCACCGACCAGAGCGGCACCGTGCTCGAGATCTCGCTGCCGCACGCCCAGGGAGAGGCGACATGACATTGAAGATCCTGCTCGCAGACGATCATCCGCTGGTCCTCGACGGCCTCGAGAACCTGTTCCGCACCGAGGAGGGGTTCCAGGTGGTCGGGCGCTGCATCAACGGGCGCGAAACGCTGGCCGCGGCGCGCCGCCACTTCCCCGACGTCCTCATCCTCGACCTGCGCATGCAGGAGGTGGGAGGGCTCGAAGTGCTGCGCAGACTCAACGAGGAGCGGATCAACGTCCGCACCGTGGTGCTGACCGCCGGCATGCGGGAACGGGAGATGTTGGAGGCGGTCCGCCTCGGCGCGCTGGGCGTGGTGCTCAAGGAGTCGGCGCCCGGAATCCTGGTCGACTGCGTCAAGGCGGTCGCTCGTGGCGAGCGCTACCTGCAGCCGCGCTTCTTGCAACGCGCGGTCGAGACCTCGGGAGCGACCCCGCCCGAGCCGTCGCTCACGCCGCGCGAGCTCGACCTGGTGCGCATGGTGGCGCAGGGGCTGCGCAACCGGCAGATCGCGGAGCGCCTGTTCATCACCGAGGGCACGGTCAAGGTGCACCTCCATAACATCTACGACAAGCTCGGGCTCGACGGGCGTCTCGCGTTGCTGCGCTACGCGGAAGACCGCGGCTTGGCCTAGCTGCTACTTCGGCGGCGCTGGCAACAGCTCCCAGAAACGGTCCTTGTCGTCGACGAAGACCTGGCGCAGTCGCGCGTCGGGGCCGACGCCCCACTTTCGCTCCCAGCGCAGCAGTCGCTTGCGCTCGCGCGGCATCTTGAACTGGAACGGGTGCACGGCGACGTGGGTGACGCCGAGCTCCCGCAGATAGTCGAGCGTGCTGGCGTCGAAGAGCTCGTCCCTCACGCGCCTCTTCACCTCGAGGTAGATCTCGGGCTCGTAGCCGCTGTACCCGTTGACGATAGGTCGCCAGTTCGCGATCGAGAAGTACATGTAGTGCGCTTCGAACGGATAGTCCGGGATCGGCAGGTGAAGCACCGCGTCTACGCCGGGAACGTCGGCGATTCGCTCGTAGACGCCGGGGATCTGATCGCGGTTCCACCACTCGTACCAGTGCATGCTGTCGCGCAGCTCGAGGACCAGCCCGAGAGAGACCGCGGCGAGGATCATCCGCCGGCGCTGGATCGGCGTTCGCGACAGGAGGTGATCGAGCCCGCGCGCGGCGAAGAACACCAGCGCGAACGACACGAAGGGATAGACGCGCGTCGGCACGCGCAACCCGTCGAGGCCGGGCACCACGCGCTGGAGCGGTGCGAACACCACCGGCAGTGCCAGCAGAGCGAAGCACAGACCGACGAAGAAGAGACTCCGTTCCCACCGCGACGACGACGAGCGCGGCGGCAGCAGCGGCCATTCGCCGCGCCATCGCCGAGACAGCACGAGCCAGGCCACCGCGCAGCCGATGGCCAGCGGCGAGGCAGGTAGATAGCCGAGCAGCAGGCTCGAGATCAGGCCGGGCTCGAGTGACGCGGCGCTGCTCAAGGTGGTGGCGTCGCCCAACAGGAATCCGACACAGGCGAGAGAGAGGAGAACGGCGAGCACCAAGCGCTCGCGCTCGCTCACGACCCTGACACCGGCGCCGAGCGGACGCATCGCCTGTCCACCCACCCGTGCCAGCACGACGCGCCGGCGCAGCCACAGCAGTCGGACGCCCATGACCGCGAGCACGGTCGCCACCAGGCCGGCGAAGAGCTGGTTCTCGGGCCGTAGCAGTCGCCCCAGCAGCGCGCCCCACACCACGTTGTCCGGGCCGACCGAGAGGTAGCTGAGCAGGGTCGCGCCGTAGTAACCGACGTCGCCGATACCGCGCCCGAGCTCGTAGCTGCGACGGGCGATCACGTAGGGCGCGAAGATCGCCGCGGCCAGAGCGCCGCAGAAGGCGACCGTGGGCGCCAGCACGCGCAGCGAGCGCCAGGTGACGAGCGAGCGCCATCGATCGAGGTGCTGGAGCAACAGGATCGCGAGCGCGAAGTGGACGAAGTAGGCGAGGTACATCCCGCCAGTGACGTGGACGGCATAGACCAGCGCGAACGCAGCGGCGCGGCGGGGCGTGGTCTCTTCGAGCAACCGGTACCAGAGCCACAGCACCAGCGGGATCCACTGCATCAGCAGCACCTGCAGGTGGGCTCGTTGGTCGGAGCGGTAGGGCGAGAACGCGTACATGATGCCCGCCAGGATCGCCGCCGGTAAGCCGACCCCAGCTTGCCGCAGCACCCAGGTGGTGGTGAGACCGCAGAGGACGAACGAGCCGAGGAAGAGGAAGTTGTAGCCGCCTACCTGGTTGACCCCCAGTCGATGGAGCAGGGTCGCCTCGATTGCCGGTCCGATCACGTGATCGGAGAAGGTCATGACCGACTTCAGAGGGAAGTAGAAGCCGGCGTTCCAGAACTCGAGGTAGCCGCGGAGGCCTCGCTCGAGACAGCGCTCGCCCCACTCCATGAAGTAGAGGACGAGCACCGGGTCGCCGAGGTCCGACGGCAACCTGGAGCCCGCGTACTCGAGGTGGAAATGGAGCAGCCACCACGCCAGCGCGCAGAAGAGCAGCAGGATGGCGCCGCCGGTCGCGAGCCTGCGCAAAGCCCTGGTCACGGGCACCGATCCTAGTATCAGGAGGAAGCACCCGGTGGCGGCAGGAGCTGGTAGAGACGATCGTCTCCGACACTCGCGACCAACTTCAGCCTCCTCGCCCGCTCACTGGCGAAATGACGCTCCCAGATCCACAACAGTTTCCACTCCACGCCCGCCCTCTGAACCAGCTTGTTGGGCTGCAGGGGAGGCGGGTGGGTGGCGACATGAGTGACGCCCAGGTCGATCAGGTAGTCGATCGTCCCCTCGTCGAGCGGACGCTCGCGGAGGCGGCGGCGCAGCTCGACATAGGCAGCCGGCGCATAGCCGCTGTAGCCGTTCGCGATCGGCTTCCAGTGCAGAGTCGAGAAGTACATGTAGCGCGCGTCCCAGGGGTCGTTGGGGATCGGCAGGTGGAGCACGGCGCGCACGTCGCCGCGGCGCGCGATCTCGTGGTAGATGCCGAGCTCGGTGTCGGGGAGCGGCCAGCGCCTCCACGGCATGTCGCTTCTCAGCTCGAAGAGGAGAACGACGCCGATCGCGGTCCCCCAAAGTCCACGGGTGAAACGCCGCGGGGCGCGGTCCAGCAGTCGGTCGACGCCCTTCGCCGCCAGCGCTACCAGTGCCAACGATACGAATGGATAGCCGCGGGTGGGGACCCGCATCCCGCTCAGTCCCGGAACGACTTGCGACAGCGGCAGATAGAACCACGAGAAGCTGAGCAGGAAGAAGAAGACGCCGATCGCGATCAGCGCGCGGTCCCAGAGGAGGCGCTCCCGGTCCGGACCGGGCTCGCCGCGCGCGAGCTCCGGACCGCGCCTTGCAGCGCGCGCTCGCAGCATCGCCAGCGCACCGGCAGCGGCGAATCCGGTGGTGACGAATCCCGCGAAGAGATTGTTCTCGGGCCCGCCCAACCGCTGCAGCCAGCCCAGGACATAGTTGCCTCGTTCGACCGAAAGCCAACTTCCGAGCGTCGCTCCATAGAACCGGATGCCGTCGGGCGATCGCTCCAGGCCGAGCTGGCGGTGGACCTCGACGTACGGCTGGAAGATCGCCAACGTGACCGCGCCGCCGACCAGCGCTACCGGAATCAACACGGCCAGGGATCGCGGCGAGACCAGCGCGCGCCAATCCCGCCAGTGCACCACCAGAACGATCGCGAGGGCCAGATGCATCAGGTGCGAGAGGTAAGTGCCTCCGGTCACGTGGAGGACGTAGAAGCCGCAGAAGGCAATGGCTGGACGCCAGCTCGGCGCTGAGAGGAGCCGATTCCAGTGCGACAGCACCAGCGGGATCCACTGCGCCAGCAGCATGGGAAGGTGCGCCCGCTGGTCGAACCGGTAAGGAGAGAAAGCGAACATCAAGCCGGCGATCACCGCGGCCGGGCGACTCGCGCCCGCTTGCCTCAGCACCCAGGCGACGGTGGCGGCGCACAGCACGAACGAGGCGCAGAAGAGGAAGTCATAGGCGGCGACGCCGTTGTCCCAGACCTGACGAAAGAGCACGGCGACCCCGGCCGGGCCCAGCATGTGATCGGCGAACGTCATCACGCCGGTGGCCGGGAAGAAGAAGTTTGCATCCCAGAAGCCGTCGAGCCCCTGGGTGATCTCCTTCTCGCCCCACTCGAGGAAGTACAGATTCAGGACCGGGTCACCGAGGTCGGACGGCAAGCGCCGGCCGAGGTAGGCGGGCCGCAACTCGAGCATCAGCGCGGTTAGCACGCCGAACAGGAGGAGCGCGCCGATCCCGGGTGCCAGTCGCTGGAGCCGATTGCCGCGCGTCAAACCGCCACCCAGTTCCAGCAACTCCGCCCGCGAGAAGATCGATCGAATGCTATAACCACCGCGTGCGCGAGGCGGCGAGCGTCGAGAGCGACCACAACCAGAGAGCGGTCACGGTCGCCGAGGACTCCTCACCCTCCGCGGTGAGCCTCGGCGTCTGGGAGCTCGCCTGGCCCACGACCATCAGTTATGCCACCCACACCCTGGTGCGGTGGGCCGATCTCATCATGGTCGGTCCGCTCGGGCGTGAAGCGCTCGCCGGCGTCGGCCTCGGCAACCAGGCCTTCTGGCTGGTGCAGTCGATCGGACTTCTGGTCCCGACCGGAGCGACCGCGCTGCTCGCGCGCGCCGTCGGTGCGGGCGACTACGAGCGCGCCGATCGCGTGCTGCGTCACGCGCTGTGGTTGGCGGCGATCATCGGCGCGCTCACCACTCTGATCGGCATACCGCTCGCCACCGCGGCGATCCGCCTGTACGGCGTCGAACAGAACGTGGTGGCGCTGGGCGCCGGCTTCCTCACCTGGCTGCTCGCCGGGAACGTGCCCTACGTGCTCACGCTCGTGATCAACGCCTCGCTGCGCGCCGAGGGCGACTCGCGCACGCCTCTCGTCACCGGCGTGATCGCGAACGTGGTCAACATCGTTCTCAACTGGATCCTGATCTACGGTCACTTCGGCGCACCGGCGTTCGGCGTCCGCGGGGCCGCGATGGCGTCGAGCTTGGCGATGGGGTCCCAGCTCGTCGTTCAGACCCTCTTGCTGCGGCGCCGCCGGCGTCGCCGTCGCCGGGCCCACCAGCCCATGCGTCCGGATCGCGCTCTCTTCGGCAGCCTGTTCAAGATCGGCTGGCCGACCGCGATCGAAGGCCTCCTCTTCGCGATCGGCATCCTGTGGTTCCAGCGACTGGTGGCCGGCTACGGCACCGAGGCGGTCGCCGCCTACGGCGTGGGCGCGGCCATCCTCTCGCTCGCCTTCCTGCCCGGAATGGGGTTCGCCGCCGCCGCCAGCGCCCTGGTCGGCCAGCACCTCGGCAACCACGACCCGCAGGCCGCGACGCGCTCGGGATGGCGCGCCGCCGCCGGCGCGCTGGTGTGCCTGACCATCCTCGGTACGGTGATCGTCACGCTCGCCCGCCCCGCCGCCAGCTTGTTCAGCCGGGACCTGGAGGTGCAGGACCTGGTGGTTCTCTTCATCTACATTCTGGGCGCCGTCCTACCGCTGATGGCGATCGAGTATGCGATGGGAGGGTCGCTGCGCGGTGCGGGTGACACCTTCTTCCCGCTCGGCGTCGTCTTCAGCGGTCTCTTCATCTGCCGCTTGATCCCCGCCACGGTGCTCGCGCTGGGCTTCCAAGCGCCGCTCGGCTGGGTATGGGGCGCTCTGGTCCTCGACTATCTGGCGCGGGCGACGCTCCTCACCAGGAGGTTCCGCGGGGGCAGGTGGAAGACGGTTCGGGTCTGGGAGGGTGGAACAACGGGGCGCTCGACCCTGTTTCACGGGGCAGAGTAGTCTTCTGGACACAGGCGCCGGCTGTTGCCGCCGCCGAGGAGATCGTCATGAGATCGACCATTACAGCCCTTGTCCTGATTGCGGCGGCCCTGCTGGTCTGGGCGGCCGTCCATCCCGGCGCCGGCGCCGCCGAGCCGAAGAGGCCGTCACCCAACGCGACCGCCGTCGCCGTCTTCGCCGGCGGCTGCTTCTGGTGCATGGAGGAGGCGTTCGAGAAGCTGCCGGGCGTGGGCGACGTCCTCTCCGGCTACAGCGGAGGGCAGACCGTCAAGCCCAGCTACGAGCAGGTGTCGTCGGGCTCGACCGGCCACACCGAAGCGATCGAGGTCCACTACGATCCGGCGAAGCTCACCTACTCCCAGCTCCTCTACCACTTCTGGCGCAACGTCGATCCCCTGACCGCGAACGCCCAGTTCTGCGACGGGGGGAGCCAGTACCGCTCCGCGATCTTCGTCGCTAACGACGAGGAGCGACGGTTGGCCGAGGATTCGAAGAAGGCGGTGGCGACGCGCTTCGGCAAGCCGGTGGCGACCGAGATCGTGGCGGCGGCGGCGTTCTATCCCGCCGAGGAGTACCACCAGGACTACTACTCGAAGAACCCGGTGCGATACCGTTTCTACAAGAACGGTTGCGGGCGGGCGAACCGTCTCGAGAAGCTGTGGGGCGAGGAGGCGGGCGGCGGAGAGCATCCGGGTGCGGGTGGCGCGCCGTCCTCGGCGGCCGCTTCCAGCGGAACAGCAGGCAACGCGACGAAAGGTGGCGCCATGAAGTACGAGAAGCCGAGCGAGCAGGAGATCAAGTCCAAGCTCACGCCGATCCAGTACGAGGTGACGCAGAACGAAGGGACCGAGCCGGCGTTCCGCAACGAGTACTGGGACAACCACGAGGACGGCATCTACGTCGACGTGGTGTCGGGCGAGCCGCTGTTCAGCTCGCTCGACAAGTTCGAGTCCGGGACCGGCTGGCCGAGCTTCACCAAGCCGCTCGAGCCCGCCAACGTCGTCACCGAGCGTGACTTCAAGCTGCTCTTACCGCGCACCGAGGTGCGCTCGAAGCACGGCGACTCGCACCTGGGCCACGTCTTCAACGACGGGCCCAAGCCGACCGGCATGCGCTACTGCATGAACTCGGCGTCGCTGCGGTTCATCCCGGTCTCGAAGCTCGAGGCCGAAGGGTACGGCCAGTACCTGCCCCTC
>DATAFT010000544.1:0-2646 GCA_036257295.1 Thermoanaerobaculia bacterium | reverse complement strand
CGCTCGCAGGCGAAGCGCGCGGAAGCGACGATCGAGTCGACCTGGTCGGCCGCCGGCACGTAGGGCGTTCCCACCAACAGGAAGACGCGAACGTCGATCGCCGCGTCGTGCAGGAGGGCGGCGGCTCTGGTGAAGTCGTCGAGCGACGCGCCCTTGCCGAGCCGTGGCGAGGCGCGGGCGTCGATGGTCTCGAGCCCGAGCGCGATCTCGAGCCGTCCGTCGAGGCGCCGCGCGAATGACGCGGCACGGTCTCCCACCAGACGCGGGTGACACTCGACCACTACGCGGTCGAGCCGTCGCACCAGGGCCGCCACGGCTTCGTCATCGCCGGGTGGGACCGCCCGCGCGTCGAAGAAGTTGCTGGCGTTGTAGAGCTTGACGATCGAAGGCTCGCTCCGCAGCGCGCGGAAGGCGAGCTCGATCTGCTCCGGTATGGCGCCCGCGGGTGTCGACCCCTCGATCGTGTAGCGCCAGAGATCGCAGAAGACGCAGGCCCATGGACACTCCGCGCCGGCGAGGAAGAGCGTGGCGGCGCGCGCCGTCGAGCCGTCCGGCTGGCGCTCCTCTTCTTCGCTGACGCCGAGCGGCTGCCATGGATCGACGACAGGGCGCGGTGGGCGCAACGATCGCACCGCCCGCGCGTCGAGGTCGAGCGTGTTCGTTGCGCTCGGATTCACGCGGGCCGATTCCGCGCGTCACCCTGATGGAGCGCGAGGAAGTGCCGGCGATACTCCTCGGGATCGCCGCTCAGCCGCTGCTCGAACGCGGCGTTCGACGCGGCGCCATGCTGGAAGCGCCGCTTGGGAAACACCGGCATCTCGATGCCGAGCACGTCCGCCACGCCCGAGGCGAGCACTTCGCCCTTGAGACGGTAGAGCGTCGCGGTGTCGCCGCCGCAGAGCGCGGCGTAAGGGATACCTTCCGCGACTTCGATCACCCGCGGGCGCGTGAACGGGCTCCAGCCGACGAAGCCGTAGCGCCGCGCCGGCGCACAGGTGCGCACGTATCCGCGCGAGAGTCCGCCGCTGTAGGTCTGCGAGTGCTTGAGCGCCGAGACTCCCCAACCCTCCTGGTAGAGGAGGGAATTCGTGATCACGCTGCGGATGGTGAGCTCGCGGTTCTCGTCGATCGGATAGTCCTTGAGGTTCTCGTCGCCGCCGTCGCCGTCGAGGAGATAGACCCAATCCGGATAGCGCTCACGGAGCGCCGCGAGCAGCGCGAGGTTGACCGCGGCGCACTCGACGTCGAGCGGTTTGTAGTCCTCGATCACTTCGACGGCGAGGAAGGGATCGACGGCCGTGGCGTCCACCTCGATCGTCTCGCCGAGGTAGTCGAGCCCGGTGTGCTTCAGAAACGTGCGCGCCTGCGCCAGGTCCTCGCCCCCGCCGTCGACCGCCAAGGTGAATGCCTTGAGACGAGCAGCACTCTGGCCGGAGTCGAGCAGCGCTCGATAGGCGCACAGCAGGATCGTCCCGCTGTCGGCGCCGCCGGAGAAGGAGACGCCGATCGGCGCGCGGGCCGGGAGGCGCGCGATCCAGGAGCGAACCTCGTCGTAGACGGCGCGCACGTAACGGCGCCCGATCTCGCGGCGGTCGGCGGGTAGGACGTCCTTCGCGGGTGTGAAGAATCGCAGGTGCGTCGGACTCGGATCCGGGCAGCCGATCAGCTCGATGCGCGTCACGTGATGCGCCGGCACCATCCGGGTGTAGGTGGGATGGAACTGCCACGCGTGTCCTTCTCGCTCGAGGCAGTCGCGGATCTCGTCGATGCGCTCGGCGACGATCAGATACGGGCCGGCGCCTTCCTTGGCCAGGAAGTAGCGCACCGGGCGATCGAGACTGCGGGCCATGCGGACCTCGACGCCGCGGCGCGCGACGAGCGCGAAGGACTGGTCGAGATGAGCCAGGCGCTCGGGCGCTTCGAAGAGCAGACGGTCCACCTCCGCGGCGCCGCAACCGGGGGGCGCTCGGCGGTCCGGGGAAACGAGATCGAGGATGCGATGGACGGGTCGCTCGAGGGGTGCGCTCAGCATGCGATCTCCAGGTGGCGCGTTGGTCCTGGGCTCATTGTATTGCCCGTGGCGTAGGGGGAGTCTTCTGGCCGCCTGCAAGCGCCACTTCGCGTCAAGGGCACCAACAACACATTGTCGGTCGGGCCCTTCGGCCGGTGGCGCAGCCGCCGATTTCCCGGGTCGCCGCAGCGCCTCGAGCTCCCTATATCGAGTGGCATGGTCGGTGCTTATCCTCTGCCGTCTCACCTTGCCGTATCGAGGAGGGTCCGCATGCAGCCATCGCTCGGTCATCGCGCAGTGCAGGAGAAGGTCGTCGCTCATGAAGCGGTCGCCGACCGGACGCTGATCGTCGTTCTGGCGCTGATCTCGATCCTCCTGCTGCTGGTGACATCGCCGGCCAAGGCGCAGCGGCCCGATCTGCGCGTGACCAGAGCGGCCCTCGGGACCTGGATCCACGGGGTCGACGACGAGATTGCCGAGCGCGAGATCGGCGAGGCGGGCGTGCCCACCCTCATTCAACTGCTCGCCGATCCCACCTTCCCCCGGCGCGACAACGTGGTGGCGTTCCTGGCGCACCTGGGCGGACCCGACGCCACGCGCGCGTTGGTCCGCTTCCTCCAAGCGCCGCCGGCGGC
>DATAFT010000508.1:0-3422 GCA_036257295.1 Thermoanaerobaculia bacterium | reverse complement strand
GGAGGACGGCACGCTCGTCGTCGTGGAGCTCGAGCCCGAGCTCAATCGGCCGCTCGGGATCATCTCGGCACGGCGCGCTCGCCTCGGTCCGGCGGCGCAGAGCTTCCAGGACTTCCTGGTCGAGCACGCGGATCCTGACGCTCAGCGCGAGCCAGTTGGTGCGTCCGCTTCCGTTTCCTTTGCTGTGTAGTGGGGTGGGCATGAAGGACGAAAGCAACCAGCGACCGCAACGACAACACGGCGCCCGCGTGGTGAGTACCACGCGCGCCGTGCCGACGATTTTGGCGCCGAGGCCGGCGCGACCAGGCAAGATCGGGCTCTACGACCCCGCCTTCGAGCACGACGCCTGCGGCGTCGGCTTCATCGCGCACGTCAAGGGCGAGCGCAGCCATCAGATTCTGGTCGACGCCTCGACCATGCTCTGCCACGTCGATCATCGCGGCGCGCGCGGGTCGGAGGTCAACACCGGCGACGGCGCGGGCATCCTCACCGCGCTGCCGCACCGCTTCCTCGAGCGCATCGCGCGCGAGGAGCTCCACGCCTCGCTGCCCGATCCCGGCCGGTTCGCCGCCGGCCTCGTCTTCTTGCCCACGCGCGACGACGAGCGCGCCTACGCCAAGTCGTCGGTCGAGCAGCTCCTCGCCGAGCAGGGCCAGCGCGTCGTGGGCTGGCGTGAAGTCCCGGTCGACCCCGACGCCTGCGACCTCGGACCCACCGCGCGCGCGGCCCAGCCGCGCATCGAGCTCCTGATCGTGGCCGCCGCGCCCGGGCTCGAAGGCGACGCGTTCGAGCGCCAGATCTACCTCGCCCGCAAGCGCGCGAGCCACCTCCTGCGCGGCCATTCAACGCTCGAGCAGGCCAAGATGTTCTACATCTCGAGCCTCTCGACCAAGGTCATCATCTACAAGGGCATGCTCACCGCGAGCCAGCTCTTCCCGTTCTTCCCCGATCTCTCCGAGCCGGACTACGAGAGCCACCTGGCGATGATCCACTCGCGGTTCTCGACCAACACCTTCCCGTCGTGGGACCGCGCGCAGCCCAACCGCTTCATGGCGCACAACGGAGAGATCAACACGCTGCGCGGCAACATGAACTGGATGCACGCGCGCCAGGGTGTGGTCAGAAGCGACCTGTTCGGCGCCGAGCTCGAGAAGGCGTTCCCGATCGTCGAGCCCGACTGCTCCGACTCCGGCACTTTCGACAACGTGCTCGAGTTCCTGCTCATGACCGGGCGCACGCTGCAGCGCTCGATCATGATGATGATTCCCGAAGCCTGGCAGAACGATCCGCAGATGACGCCCGAGAAGCGGGCGTTCTACGAGTACCACTCCTGCCTGCTCGAGCCCTGGGACGGACCGGCGTCGATCGCCTTCACCGACGGTCGCTACATCGGCGCCGTGCTCGATCGCAACGGCCTGCGCCCGAGCCGCTACTACGTCACCACCGACGACCTGGTGATCATGGCGTCGGAGGTGGGCGTGCTACCGATCGCGCCCGAGCGCGTGGTGCACAAGGGTCGCCTCCAGCCCGGCCGCATGTTCCTGGTCGACTTCGAGCAGGGACGCATCATCGACGACGCCGAGCTCAAGGCCGAGTTCTGCGGCAAACGGCCGTACGGCCAGTGGCTGGCCGAGCAGAAGATCGAGCTCGACGAGCTGCCGCGCCATCCCGCGCCGGCGGCGTACGAAGACCTCGCGCTCCTGCAGCGTCTCCAGGCCCACGGCTACACGGTCGAGACGGTTGGGTTCATGCTGCGTGCGATCGTCGAGGAGCAGCGCGATCCGGTGGGCTCGATGGGCAACGACGCCGCGCTGGCGATCCTCTCCGATCAGCCGCGCATGCTCTACGACTACTTCCAGCAGCTCTTCGCGCAGGTCACCAACCCGGCGATCGATTCCATCCGCGAAGAGGTCGTGATGTCGCTCGAGTGCTACATCGGCCCCGAGCGCAACCCGCTGCAGACCACACCCGAGCACGCCAATCGCCTGCGCGTGCCGCACCCGATCCTCACCGACGAGGAGCTGGCCGCGATCAAGCACCTCGACTATCGCGGCTGGAAGAGCCGCACCATCGACATCACCTGGCCGGTGGCCTCGGGCGAGGCCGGGATGGAGCCGGCGATCGCGCGCATCTGCGCCGAGGCCGAGCAGGCCATCGACGACGGCTACCAGGTCGCGGTGCTGTCCGATCGCGCGGTAGGGCCGGACCGGCTCGCGATCAGCGCCCTGCTCGCGGTCGGCGCGGTGCACCATCACCTCATCCGCAGGATCAAGCGCACGCAGATCGCGCTGGTGCTCGAGACCGCGGAGGCCCGCGAGGTCCACCATCACTGCCTGTTGGTGGGCTACGGCGCCGACGCCATCAACCCCTACCTCGCGTTCGCCAGCCTCTGCCGCGAGCGCCGCCTGGGCCGGCTCTCGGCCGAGAATCCCGACGACGCCACCGTGATCGCGCACTACCGCAAGGGCGTGGCCAAGGGCATGCTCAAGGTGATGGGCAAGATGGGGATCTCGACGCTCCAGAGCTACAAGGGAGCGCAGATCTTCGAGGCGGTCGGGCTGCGCGACGAGGTGATCGAGAGCTGCTTCGCCGGCACCGCGAGCCGCATCCAGGGCGCCGGGTTCGCCACGCTGGCCAAGGAGGCGATCCGCCGCCACGAGCTGGGCTATCCGCCGGTGGGCCAGGTCCACAAGTACGCGCTGCCCAACCCGGGCCTCATCCACTGGCGCGCCAACGGCGAGGAGCACATGTGGACGCCGGCGACCATCGCGGCGATCCAGGAGGCGGCGCGCACCAACAGCCGCGGCGCCTACGAACAGTTCGCCAAGCTGGTCCACGAGCACGCCACGCGGTCGTGCGCGCTGCGCGGACTCTTGAAGTTCAAGGACCGCTCGACCGAGGCGATGCCGCTCGACCAGGTGGAGTCCGCGGCCGACATCGTCAAGCGCTTCTGCACCGGCGCCATGAGCTTCGGCTCGATCTCGGCCGAGACCCACGAGACGCTCGCCATCGCGATGAACAGGATCGGCGGTAAGTCGAACACCGGCGAGGGCGGCGAGGATCCCAAGCGCTTCGTGCCGCTGCCCAACGGCGACAGCCGCCGCTCGGCGATCAAGCAGGTGGCTTCGGGCCGCTTCGGCGTGACCTCCTGGTATCTCACCAACGCCGACGAGCTCCAGATCAAGATCTCGCAGGGCGCCAAGCCCGGCGAGGGCGGCGAGCTGCCCGGCCACAAGGTCGACGCCATCATCGCCAAGACGCGCTACTCGACGCCGGGCGTCGGGCTCATCTCGCCGCCGCCGCACCACGACATCTACTCGATCGAGGACATCAAGCAGCTCATCCACGATCTCAAGAACGCGAACCCCGAGGCGCGCGTGAGCGTGAAGCTGGTGTCCGAGGTCGGTGTCGGCACCGTCGCG
>DATAFT010000475.1:0-1735 GCA_036257295.1 Thermoanaerobaculia bacterium | reverse complement strand
TCCTCGAACACGCGAATACGATTCGCGTCCTCGAAGTCGGCATAGAACGCATAGCTCTGACAGCCCGCCTCCTTGCGAGTCTCGGTCGCCATGCGCACCGCGGCGGCCACCGCCGCGTCGCGATCCGACGCTTCGACTTCGAATACCCCGCTCACGACGATCATCGATTCTCCTTCGCGCGCTCGCCCGTCAGATCGACGATGGCGCTGGCTCGCGAAGCCTAGAACAGGCCGATCCCCACGAGGCGAGATCGTTCGCCACCAACTCGCCGGCGAGCTCCTCGACGCCGGCTCCGGCCTCGGAGTTGGTCACCACGTCGGCCCGCTCCCTGATCGTGGGCAGCGCATTCGCCACCGCCACCGCGCACTCGCAGGCGGACAGGAAGGCATGGTCGTTCTCGGCGTCGCCGATGCCGACCACGTGGTGCGGCGAGAGTCCGAGATCGCCGAGCGCGGCGGCGAGCCCTGACGCCTTGCTCACACCCGCCGGCAGCACCATCACCGCGCCCTTGTTGAAGATCACGTGGAGCCCGAGCTCGAGGTCACGGATGATCTCGAGCACCTCGCGCTCGTGGGGCTCCCAGGTGGCGACGATGACGCGACCGACCGAGACCGGGACGTAGCGCCGGCGCAACGCCTCGACGAACGCGGCCGGAGGCGGCTCCGCGATCGCGCGCTCGCGCTGGGTCCTGGGGTCGTAGAGCAGCGCCCCGTTCTCGGCCACCACGCGGTCGAAGAGATCGATCTCGACGAACACCGAGCGCAGGTCGTCGAGCTGCCGCCCGGTGACGAGCAGGAGTTTTCTTCCCGATGCGCGCACTCTTTCCAATGCGGCGATCGTGCTCGCTTCGACCCGGCCGTCGTGGGCCAGGGTGCCGTCGTAGTCGCAGGCCAATGCCAGGAAACGCATGTTCTCCCCGCGGCGGTGCGCCGCGATGGACCAACGGAGCAAGGTCTGTGCCCGGATCCCGGTGTCGCGCCGCCCAGGCGGATCGACCTAGGTGGTGAGACCGCGGTAGACCTTGGGCAGCTCGCGCGGCAGCGACGCCACGTCGTCGATCACCAGGTACTGGCGCTCGGGGCACATCTCGCGCAGATAGTCGTGGCCCGCCGGATCGACGGTGAGACAGAAGGTGTGGATGCCCTGGAGCTCCGCTTCGCGCAGCGCCATCATGGTGTCCTGGATGCCGTAGGCCCGGCTGGTGCGGTCGCGGCCGTAGTCGTAGTCCTGCGGATAGCCGTCGGAGAGGACGAGCAGGACGCGCACGCGCGCCTCCTGAGCGCGGAGCTTGCGGGTCGCGTGTCGAATGGCCGGGCCCATGCGCGTCGAGCGTTTTGGGCGGATGGCCGCGATGCGCTCCCGCGCCCGCTGATCGCAGCTCTCACCGAAGTCCTTGGCGACGTAGAACTCCACCTGCTCGCGGCCGTAGCCGGAGAAGCCGTAGACGCCGTAGGCGTCGCCCAAGGCGTCTAGCGCCTCGGCCATCAACAGGAGCGCCTCTTTCTCGACGTCGATCACGCGGCGGCGACGCGGCGGCTTGCCCGATCGCGACGGACCCCACAGCGGGTCGTCGTCGTAGATGCCGACGTAGTCGTAGTCCCGCGGCGGCGGCCTTTCCGGGCGTGCAGCGTCGTCCTGTATCTCCGAGTCGGTCGAGGCGCTCATGTCGAGCAGGAACGCGGCGGCGACCTCGCGCTCGCGACGATCGCGGCGCATGTAGACCTGCTCGGAGGGT
>DATAFT010000418.1:0-8410 GCA_036257295.1 Thermoanaerobaculia bacterium | reverse complement strand
CCGTCGCGCGCGTCACGTCGAGGTGCAGATCGTGGGCGACGGCAGTGGCGGGGTGCGCCATCTCGGCGAGCGCGACTGCACTCTCCAGCGCCGGCATCAGAAGCTGATCGAGTGCGCGCCGGCGCCCGGGCTCGACCCTGGGTTGCGCCGGCGGCTGCTCGACGACGCGGTACGGATGGCACAGGCGGCGCGGTTCCAGAGCCTCGGCACCTTCGAGTTCCTGGTCGAGCTCGACGCGGGCGAGGGGAGCGCGCCGAGCGCGCCGGCCGGCTACGCGTTCATCGAGGCCAACCCACGCCTTCAGGTCGAGCACACGGTGACCGAGGAAGTGACCGGTGTCGATCTGGTGCTGGCTCAGCTCGCGATCGCGGGCGGCGCCTCGCTCGAACAGGCCGGCCTCGGAGCGAGCGTTCGGGCCGAGCCGCGCGGCCATGCAATCCAGGCGCGAGTGAACATGGAGACGATGGGCGCCGACGGATCGGCGCGCCCGTCGGGCGGCACGCTGACCGCGTTCGAGCCGCCGTCGGGGCCGGGGCTGCGCACCGACACGTTCGGCTACGCCGGCTATCGCACCAATCCGAGCTTCGACTCGCTGCTCGCCAAGCTGATCGCGCACTCGCCATCGACCGACTTCTCGGCGGCGGCGCGCAAGACGGTACGAGCGCTGCGGGAGTTCCGCATCGAGGGGGTTCCCACCAACGTCGAGCTGCTCGAACGTCTGCTCGAGCACCCGGACTTCGCCGCCGGCCGCGTGCACACGCGCTTCGTCGAGGAGCACATGGCGGAGATCATCGCTTCCGGCGACGGCTCGCGGCGGCTCTACTTCGAGTCGGGCGGCGGCGCGGCTGCAGTAAGTCCCGCGGGAGCGCAGGACCGCTCTTTCGCCGGCGCGAAGGTCGACCCCAACGATCCGTTGGCGGTCCTGGCGCACGGCCGGAGCGGCGACCGCGTGGTCGAGTCGAGCGCCGGCGCTCCGGAGCTCGATGCCGCCGGCGTGGTCGCCGCCCCGATGCAGGGGACCATCGTCAGCATGGACGTCGCCGAGGGCGACCTGGTGCGAGCCGGCCAGCAGCTCTTCGTGATGAGCGCGATGAAGATGGAGCACGTCATCCAGGCGCCCGCCGGCGGCATCGTGCGCCGCGTCGCGGTCGTCGCGGGCGATACCGTCTATGAGGGACACGCGGTCCTGTTCATCGACGAGGACGAAGCCGCCGGCGACGCCGAAGCGGCGACGGTCGAAGTGGACCTCGAGGCGGTGCGGCCCGACTTGAAGGAGATCCACGATCGTCACGCCATGACACTCGACGCGGCGCGACCGGACGCCGTCGAACGGCGGCGCAAGACGCGGCAGCGCACGGCGCGCGAGAACGTCGACGACCTCTGCGATCCCGGCAGCTTGATCGAGTACGGGCCGCTGGTGATCGCGGCGCAGCGGCGCCGCCGCACGGTCGAGGACCTGATCGCGCGCACGCCCGCCGACGGCATGATCGCGGGCGTCGGCACCGTGAATCGGGACCTCTTCGGCGAGGAGCGCGCGCGCTGCGCGATCCTGTCCTACGACTACACGGTGCTGGCCGGCACGCAAGGCAAGATGAACCACGAGAAGAAGGACCGGCTGTTCGAGCTGGCGCACCGGCTGCGCCTGCCGGTCGTGTTCTTCACCGAGGGCGGCGGCGGGCGTCCCGGCGACACCGATGCCGCCGGTGTCGCCGGCCTCACCACGATGGCGTTCTACCTGTTCGGCAAGCTGTCGGGCTGGGTGCCCATCGTCGGCATCAACTCGGGACGCTGCTTCGCCGGCAACGCGGCACTGCTCGGATCGTGCGACGTCATCATCGCGACCGCGAACTCGTCGATCGGCATGGGCGGACCGGCGATGATCGAAGGTGGCAACCTCGGCGTCTTCCGACCCGAGGAGGTCGGCCCGATGTCGGTGCAGGTGCCGAACGGCGTTGTCGACATCCCGGTCGCGGACGAGGCCGAGGCGGTGGCGGTGTCCAAGAAGTACCTCGGCTACTTCCAGGGCACCGTGCCGAGCTGGGACTGCGCGGACCAGCGTCTGCTGCGCGCCGCGATCCCGGAGAACCGGCTTCGCATCTACGACGTGCGCCGGGTGATCGAGACCCTGGCCGACACCGGCAGCGTGCTCGAGCTGCGCCGCCAATGGGGGCACGGCATGGTCACCGCGCTGGCGCGGCTCGAAGGGCGGCCGTTCGGCATCGTCGCCAACAATCCGTCGCATCTGGCCGGCGCGATCACCAGCGAAGGCGCCGACAAGGCGTCGCGATTCATGCAGCTCTGCGACGCGTTCGATCTGCCGATCCTGTTCCTGTGCGACACGCCGGGGATCATGGTGGGGCCCGAGATCGAGAAGACCGCGCTCGTTCGCCACTGCTGCCGCATGTTCGTGGTCGGCGCCAGCATCACCGTGCCGTTCTTCACCATCGTGCTGCGCAAGTCGTACGGACTGGGCGCGCAGGCGATGGCCGGCGGCAGCTTCCGCGCGCCCGTGTTCACCGTGGCGTGGCCGACCGGTGAGTTCGGCGGCATGGGCCTCGAGGGTTCGGTCAAGCTCGGCTATCGCAAGGAGCTCGAGGCGGTCGAGGATCCCGCGGCGCGCAAGGCGCTCTACGATCAGATGGTCGCGAACGCGTATGCCCATGGCAAAGCGGTGAATACAGCCACCTACTACGAGATCGACGACGTCATCGATCCGGCCGAGTCGCGGCGATGGGTCAGCCGCGCGCTCGCCGCGGCGCCGCCGCCACCGGTGCGCACCGAGAAGAAGCGGCCTTGCGTCGATACCTGGTAGCGGAGTAGTGGCGAAGCCTACTTTCGGGCCGGTGCTTCACCCGGGTGGTACGAGACGACCGTGTGCGCCACCACGTCGTCCCACGCCAGCCACGCCGGCTTGAAGCGGCGCTCCGATAGCAGCTTCGCCTGATCGAAGAAGTGCGGCGACGTCGGGTCGTGGCTCTGGCCGTAGTGGAGATAGCTCGCGGCCTTCACCCCGTCGCGCCGGAACTCGATCACCGCCATGTAGGACGCCCCGGTGGTGCCGTAGTGGAGCTTGCGGGGCATGGCCGGTACCGCGGCGTCGGTGACTGGCGGAGTGTGGTAGAGCGTGAAGGCGACGCCGAGCGGACCGCGCACGCCCGCAGTCGGCAGGCTGGGTCGCGCGTCGTCGAACGGCACCTTGGCGGCCTCGGCCTGCTCGGCGTGACGCTGCATGCGATACACGTCGCCGTACGGAACCTTCCACGAGCCGTAGAGGGTCTCGAGTCGCTTGGCGGCGCGCACCAGCGCCTCGAAGCGCGCCGCCAGGTCCGCGACGTACTCCGGCTTCAAGGTCTCGACCGGGTAGCCACGCCCGTAGAGCTCCTCGTACCACTCGACCGCGAGAGTCGCCTGCGTCGAGGTGAGCGACGAGCGGTAGTCCCACCCGACCAGATGGTCGAGATAGGGGCGCGCGGCGGCCGCGAGCTCGGGACGCGTCGCGGTGAGCTCGTCGAGGAGACGGGCGTAGCGCGGCAGCTCCGTCATCGGCCAGTAGAGCGTGGTGTCGTAGGCGAGCGCCTGCCAGTCGTCGAAGGTGAGGTCGTGCGAACCGCGCAACAGATAGCGCGACATCTTCGCGCGCCGCTTGTCGTCGAAGCGGTCTTCGGCCATGTAGACGGGGAAGTCGAGGGGAGACGGATTGCCGTCATCGGTGGTGGTGAACGGAGACGAATTGCAGTTCTGCACGTAGCCCGACGCCGGATTCAACACCTGCGGCAGCTCGTCGATGGTGTGGAAGCCGTTCCATTCGAAACGCGGATCGCCGCCGTCGACCGGCTTGGTCCAGTCGACCGTCGGATCGCGCTTCGCGATCGCGCCGTTGTAGAGGTAGTAGATGTTGCCGTCGGCGTCGGCGTAGGCGGTGTTGAGCGTCTGCAGGTCGAGGCGTGACGCCGCCGCGTGCCACTCGGCGAAGTTGCGCGCCTTGGCCTGCGCCAGCGCCTGCGACAGGCGGCTCGCGCTGTGTAGCTTGGGGACGCGCACCGCGAGCCAGTGGGTGGGGTCCTCGCGCGCCATCACCGGTCCGTAGTGGCTCTTGCGCAGCGTGAAGCGGCGCGGCGCGAGCTTGCGGGTCGCCGCGTCGCGCACCGACAGCGTGACCGTCCACTCGTCGGCGCGGCGCCAGCCGTCGCCGTAGCGGTAGAGGAGCCGATCGGTCGGATGGTCGAACGTGAGCCGGTAGACGTCGGAGATGTCGGCTTCGTTCACGGTGTACGCCCAACCCAGCCGTCGATTGAAGCCGGCAGTGGGAAGCGGGCCGCCCGGATACATCGCGCCCGAGAAGTCGAGGCCCTGATCGCTCTTGACGTGCATCTCGGTGAACATGCCCCAGCCGTACCAGGGTTGGTGCGGGTTGATGAAGAGCATGGTCGAGCCGTCGCGCGTCTTGGACGGACCGACCGCCCACTGGTTGGAGCCGACCGATGCGGCCTGCTCGGCGGCGAGGCCCGAGAGCTCGCGGCGGTTCGGCACGTGCGCGGCGCCGAGCAGGCGTCCCAGGATGGTGAAGCGCTCGAACAGGAGCACGTGCCACGGCTCCATGCGCGTGAGCAGGCGCGGTTTGGTGTCCGGGTGCTTCTCCAGATAGAAGTCGTAGCCGGCGGCGAAGCCCTCGGCGATGCGTTGGATCTCGGGATCGAGAGTCGCGAATCCGCTACGTGCCGACTCGACCAGCTCGAAGGCGGCCACTTCGATGTCGCTTTCGAGCCCCGGCTCGCCGACGATCTCGGCGTAGCGGCCGAGTGCCTGGATGTAGGTGTCCTCGAGCTGCCAGAAGTGGTCTTCGCACTGCGACCATGCCGAGCCGAAGGCGACCGCCGCGTCGGTCTTGCCATAGACATGCGGCACGCCCCACTCGTCGCGATGGATCACCACCTGGCTGGCGAGATCGGTGGCGTCGACCGCCGCCAGGGGAGGCGCGGTCGCGAGGAGAGACGTGAGAGATGCGGCGGCGAAGAGGAACGCGGGCAGGCGAAGCGAGCGGGTCGGTCGCATGCGCCGAACAATAGCCGACGCCGCGGCCGGCGCGGGTCGATCGCTCGGTCGATCGACCCGGCCGGTCGGTGAGGGTGCCTGCGCGATCAGTCCGTGGACGGTGGCGTGCTCGCGCCGGGCGCGAGCGCGATCTTCATCTCGGCGATCCGGCCGGCGTCGACCGACACCGACTGCTCCCAGGTGGCGAAGCCGACTTTCGAGATGGCGATGGTGTGGTCACCCTGCTCGATCCAGAGGAAGCTGGGATAGCCGTCGAAGTCGCGGACGAGACCGACGAACTTGCAGTCCACCCAGACTTCAGCGGTGCGCGGCTTGACGTTCAGGTCGAAGCCACCCAGACCCTCGACTCGCGCCACCACGGGGTCCAGACCGCCGGCGGGTCGATAGCCATAACCCGGATAGCCCCAACCGAAGCCGTGAACCAATCCCAGGCGAAGGGCGAGAAGAGAAACGGAGACGCCACCACCACCGAGTGCCCGCCGTGACCGTGACCGCCGTGACCGCCGCGACCCCCGTGGCCGCCATGACCTCCATTGGCGGCGGCGGGCGAGGCGACCAGGAGCGCCGCTACCGCGACCATCGCAGCCGCACGACCGATCGAAGCCGCTCCTGCCCCCGAACGCACTACTGAATTCATGCTTGGCACCTCCTGATCAGCCGCTTCATGGACGAAGCGGCATATGGCCAGAAGACATCTTTTGCAAGGAGTGGCCCGGGGCGAAACGCGCGAACGACCGCGTGCCGCGGCGCGCCATCAACCTCCGGCGGCGACGTCGCGTCCTCGCCGCGGGTCGGAGGCGATCGCTCGCTCTACTCAGAACCCGCAGGTCTTGAAGGCGCTGGTGTCGGCCACGGTCTGGAACAGAGATCCACTCGCGTTGTGGATGGTCGTGACCTCGTCGGCGAGCGTGTCGCGGACGGTGATCGAGGTTTCGGCGTTGGTCGCCCCCGCCGCGAACAGCCAGAACGAGACGAAGCTCGGACTGGCGCACGCGTCCACCATCTTCACGAACACCTCGACGTTGCCTTCCTGGAACGAGTAGAAGCTCACCGACTGGTCGGTCTCGGAGCTGACCGCCTGGTAGAGCTGGATGATCCCGGGGAACATGGCCGGGGGCACCGCGAAGTTCTTCATCGTGACCCTGACCTCGAAGCGGTCGTCGAGGAGGCAGGCGGTGTGGGCGTCGCGCACGCAGGGCCCCGGCGCGAGCAGCCCGGCGCCGGACATTACACGGGTGGGATCATCGGTGCCAGCGCTGGCCGAAGCGCCGAGGAACCCATCGTTGCCGGCGTTCGAGCTATCGACCACCACCTGTCCGCTGCCTTCATCGAAGCGGTAGTAGCCGACCAGACCGGGCTCGTTCCCGGCGAGCGAATGCTGGTAGCTGTTGAGGATCTGGCCCGCGGAGCGCACCACGTTCCACACTCGCACCTCGTCGACCACGCCGTTGAGATAGTCGGTGATGTCGTGCGGGAAGCGGCAGATGCGAAGCTGGATCACGCTCGACACGTTCCCGGAGTGTGCGGCCGAGCCCACCTGCACCCCGTTCACGTAGACGCGGATGGTGGAGCCATCGTAGGTGCCGGCGAGGTGCATCCAGACGCCGGGCGCGAACGCCGGGCCGTAGGCGCTGTTGGTACCGGGAGTGGAGATGCTCAGAAACGTTCCGGCCGAAGGATTCGCGGCCAACACGTAGGAGGCGAACTGGGGGCCCTGAAACCCGCCGACGATCGGACCCGTCTGCGGGCTCCCGTCGGCCCGGACCCAGGCTTCGAGCGTCATTGCCGCATTGAAGTCGAAGTCGTTGCCCGCATCCGGGATCGTGACCACGTCGTTCGTGCCGTCGCAGTGGAGTGCCCCGCCGGCGGTGCCTGCGTTGGCCGGTGCCACCGCGAGCAAGGCTGCGACCACGAAGAGCAGCGGAACCGTCCGAAGTATCTGGCGCATAGCCCTCTCTCAGCGCGCCGCCAGCGCGGCGGCGCCGACATAGCGATCGGCGAGCTCGCCCACCACCTCGAAGAATCCGCGCATGGTCTCGTCGACGATCTGCGCCACCGGCTTGACCTCGTCGATGCGACCGACCACCTGACCCGAGAGCGCGATCGACGCCTCCATGTCGCCTCCGAAGTAGAGGTCGGCGGCGCGACCGAACTCGTCCATGCCGACGTGCTCCTGGCGCTCGAGTCGCGTCGAGCGCTCGGTGCGCAACGCGCGCAGCCCCGGGGTCGAGTAGCGGTTGAGGAACACGGTGTCGGTCTCCTGCGCGGCGAGGATCGCGTTCTTCCAGTTGTCGTGGACCGGCGACTCGGCGGAGGAAACCATGCGGGTCCCCATCTGGACTCCCTCGGCGCCGAGCGCGAAGGCGGCCGCCATCGAACGACCGTCGGTGATGCCACCGGCGGCGATGATGGGAACCGTGACCTTGGAGCGGATCAACGGCAGCAGGACCATGGTGGCGACGTCGCGCGGGTTCTTGAATCCGCCGCCTTCGCCTCCTTCGACCACCAGGCCGTCGACGCCGGCGTCGATCGCCTTGAGCGCGCCGCGCAGCGTCGGCACCACGTGGAAGACGGTCAGGCCGGCTTGCTTCAGGCGCGCGCAGTACTTGGCCGGATCACCCGCCGAAGTGGTGACGAACTTGACTCCCTGGTCGACCACGAAGTCGACGATGCCGGGGTCACGCACGAACGCCTGAGCGATGTTGACGCCGAACGGCTTGTCGGTGAGGTCGCGCATCTTGCGGATCTCCTCGCGAATCTCCTCGAGCCGCCCGGAGGAGGTCTCGATGATGCCCATCGCGCCGGCGTTGGAGACCGCCGAGGCGAGCTGGGCGCGCGCGATCCAGCCCATCGGCGCCTGGACGATGGGGATGTCGACGCCGAGCATCTCGGTGACGCGGTTGCGGATCTTCATTGGGCTCCCTTTCGTCTCTAGGCGATCGATCCGGTCTGCCGGATCGAATCGCCCAACGTGATTTCTAGCAGGGCGCTGACACACTGACTTTCTCAGCGCCCTGCTAGTCGGCGTCGCATCCTACCGCTGACGGGCGTCGTCGCGCGGCGTCGCCGTCGCGCGCGTCCGCCGGTCGCGGTCGGTTATCCTGGCATTCTCGACGGATCAGGAGCAGGAGGGCACGGCGATGGAGACTTCGAAGCAGCGCAGCGGTCGGTCGCTTGCCGGCGTCGCCTTCACGGCACTCGTCTGCGGGCTGGTCGCCGTCGCCGGGCCCGGTGTTGGGCGGGCGTTCGCCGCGGAGAGCGGCTCCGCTACCAGCGAGACCGCGCTCGACCGCTACGTCGCCAAGCCCGACGACGCTTTCCGCTTCGCTCGGGTGTCGGTCCTCGACGGCGCGGGCTA
>DATAFT010000397.1:0-13809 GCA_036257295.1 Thermoanaerobaculia bacterium | reverse complement strand
CCGCGGCGCCCCAGCAGGCGTCCGCCGGGCGGGGGATACGGCCCCCAGCGCATGGCGGCCTCGGTCTCGATGCTGCGCGCGAGGCTCGGCGGCGCTTCGACCGCCGGCACCCGCTGCAGCTCGGAGACGACCAGCCGCAGCCCGTGGAGTCGACTCTTGCAGGCATTGCACTGCGAGACGTGCGCCTCGACCAGCCGCTGCTCGCGGTCGGGCAGCTCGTCGTCGAGATAGGCCGAGAGGCGCTTGAGAGCGAGGTGCGATCTCATCGGTTGCTCCCGAGGACGACGCGCAGGCGCTCGCGGCCGCGGGCGATGCGGGACCGCACGGTCCCGGTACGCACACCCAACACCACGGCGATCTCCTCGTACGAAAGGCCTTCCAGATCGCGCAGCACCACCGCTTCGCGAAACCGCGCCGGCAGCCCGAGCAGAGCGGCGGCGATCCGGCGCTCGCCGTCGCGCGCCATCGACTCCTCCTCCGGGCTGCGGGCGGGATCGGCCGGCCCCTTGCTCCACCTTTCGTCGTCCCAGTCCTCGAGCTCGAGGCCTCTGCGGCCGAGCCGGCTTCGGCAGTGGTTGAGCGCGATGCTGTAGATCCAGGTTTTGAGGCTCGAGCCGCCCCGGAAGCGGGGCAGGCCCTTGAAGACGCGAAGGAAAACCTCCTGACTGAGGTCCTGCGCCAGTGAGGGGTCCCCCGCCAGGCGCAGGCAGAGGTTGTAGACCATCGGCGAGAAGCGGTCGTAGAGCTCGCGAAACGCCCTGTCGTCACCGTAGCGGTGCCGATCGGCCAAGTCGAGGTCGCGGGCGGGCAGGGCGATGGCCGGCGCGTTCATGGGCTCTCTATGTATTAGACAAGGGCACCCATCCGAATTGTTCCCGCCTCATCGAGAGGAACGCCCAGACCGCCTCCGAGGCGGTCGGGTGCAGCGAAAGGGAGGCCGCCCTCAGCCGGCCGACTTGCTGGCGACCTGGCGGTCGAGCTGGTCGGAGCCGACGCCGTAGTAGGCGAGCAGTCCCTCGACCACCGAGCGCGCCACCTCTTCGCGGAAAGCGCGGGTCTGGATCAGCCGGCGGTCGGTCCCGTTCCCGAGGTTGCAGACCTCGATCAGGACCTTGGCGGGCACCGCGTTGAAGCGGAGCACGGCGGGAACCCACGCCCGCTTCCCGCGGATGACGCGGTCGCGAATCGGCTTCTGCGGATGGATGGCGATACCGCGGCGGCGCATGGCGTCGAGGGTGTGTTGGGCGAGGTCGCGCGACAGACCCTCGCTGCGGGCGCGCTCGGAGTGCGCGAAGTCGACGCGCGGCTGTTCCTGCACCTCGCGGCGCGAGCTGTATACGGTTCCGGTCTTGCCGTAGTGACTGGGATTGCTGAGCAGGCCCGGCACGTAGACCATGGCGCCGCGCACCGAAGGGTGCAGTGAATCGGCGTGGATGGAGACGAACACCACCCGGTTGCGATCGCCGCCGCCGGCGACGGCCTTGCCGTAGACGCTGTTCGACAGGTACCAGCGCAGGTTGCTGCCGACGCGCGCGTCGGCGATCGCGTAGGGCGGCGTGGTCAGCACGGCATGGCCGCTCGAAGCGCGCAGCACGTCGCGATCGACCACCGTCCAGTCCTTGCCGTCGCGAGTCGTCATCACCGTGCGTGCCGCGGTATCTCCCAGCAACCGGCGGACCCGCATGACGATGTCGTAGACGTAGGTGCTCTCCCACACGCCTTCGATGATGGCGCCGCCGTCGCGGCCGCCGTGACCGGCGTCGAGGATGACGGTCACCCCCTCGAGGTTCGACGACCGCACCGCGTTGGCGTAGCTCGAGCTCTCAGCCAGCTCGCGCTCGTACTCCTGGCGCCCCGGATGGCCGGCGGGGAGGTACTCGGGCGAGAGGTGCTCGAGTGGAATGCGCACCGGATATCCGATCGGGATGTCGGTGACGTCGGCGATCCCGCTGCGCTGCGCGATCTCCTCCGCCACCGCGTTGACGTCCTCGGCGAAGATCCGTCCGGTGAAGCGGACGACGACGCTCGAGTACAACGCTTCGCCGCGCTCGAGCCGGTAGACGGCGTAGTCGCCCTTCTCGTCGCGACGGTAGGTGAGCGGAGCGGAGCTCGCTTCCTCCACCGGCAGCGCGGAGGCCAGGCCCGATCGCAGCAGCGAGCGCGGGATCAGGACCTCCTGCCCGGGCTCGAGCCGCTCGTCCGCGAGCTGGTTGGCGCCCCGCAGCTCACGGAAATCCTCGCCCTTGCCGGTGAAGAGCTCGGCCACGCTCCAGAGATCGAGCGGACCTATTCCGTCGAGCGCCACCACCCGATGGCGCCAGCCTTCGGGCGCCAGGACGTCCTGCGGGAAGACCGCCTGGAGAGCCTGGATCTGGAACTCAGATCGCAGTCGCGCGAATGGCACCCGGTAGCGGGTGCCGCGCACCAGCGTTGTGACGCCGCCATTCGCCGCGGCCACCTCCGCCATCGCCCGCTCGCTGCCGCACAACCGGATCACGAGAGCCTTGAGCCCCTCGCCGGGCAGCGGCAGCGCCTCGACGTGCAGGCTGCGGTCACCTTCGACCACGGCGTACATCTCGGAGCCGCTCGCCTTGCCCAGACGAGCGCGCGCGAGCTCGGCGCCGAAGACGGCCGGCGCCAGCGCCGCCGCCAGCAGCACGACCGCGCCGAGGCGCCCGAGCGCTTTCACGACGGCGCTCCCGACCGGTCGATCGCCGTCGTGTCGCGCCCGTCGGTCGATCCGCGCAGCGCGGCGCCGAGGCCGGCCGGCATCGCCGGAGCGCCGGTGGCGCGCTCGAAGGCGCGGCCCACTCGCAGCAGGTCGGCTTCGGCGAACGGACGACCGATGAGCTGCAGCGACAGCGGCAGCCCCTGGTCGTTGCCCGAGGGAAGGGCCAGCGCGGGCAACCCTGCGAGGTTGATCGGGGCGGTGAAGATGTCCGACAGGTACATCGAGAGCGGATCGTCGACCTTCTCGCCGATCGCGAAGGCGGGCGTCGGGCTGGTCGGGGTCACGATGAGGTCGACCTCGGCGAAGGCGGCGCTGAACTGTCGCTCCAGCTCGCGCCGCACGCCGCACGCCTTGCCGTAATAGGCGTCGTAGTAGCCCGACGAAAGCGCGAAGGTGCCGAGCAGGATCCGTCGCTTCACTTCGGGACCGAAGCCCTGCTCGCGGCTGTCGAGATAGAGGTCGAGCAGGCTCGCGCTCTTGGCACGCCGGCCGTAGCGGATGCCGTCGAAGCGGGCCAGGTTCGCGCTGGCCTCGCTGTTGGCGATCACGTAGTAGGCGGCGATGGTGGCCGGCAGGTGAGGGAGCGACACCGCGCGGATCTCGACCCCGAGCTGGCGCAGCCGATCGAGCGAGCTCTCCCAGTCGTCGCGCACCGCGGGCTGGAGCGTCGAAGCATCGACCTCGGCCACCACGCCGGCCCTCATGCCGGCCACCGGGCGCTCGATCGAACCGAGGTAGTCGGCCACCGGCTGCCGCGAGCTGGTGGCGTCGGCGGGATCCGCACCCGCGATCACTGCGAGGGTCAGGGCGACGTCGCGGGTGGAGCGCGCCAGCGGACCGATCTGATCGAGCGACGACGCGAACGCCACCAGCCCGTAGCGGGACACCCGGCCATAGGTCGGCTTGAGACCCACCACGCCGCAGAACGCGGCCGGCTGGCGGATCGACCCGCCGGTGTCCGAGCCCAGCGCCAACGGCACGCTCCCGGCCGCCACCGCCGCCGCCGATCCGCCGCTCGAGCCTCCCGGCACCGCGTCGAGGCGCCACGGGTTGCGGGTGGTCTGGAACGCCGAGTTCTCGCACGACGAGCCCATCGCGAACTCGTCCAGGTTGGTCTTCCCCAACGGAATCGCTCCCGCCCCGAGCAGGCGCTCCACCGCGGTCGCGGTATAGGGCGCGCGATAGCCGACCAGGATGCGCGACGCGCAGGTGCAGTCGTCGCCTTCGAGGTTGAGGTTGTCCTTGAGCGCAACCGGAACGCCGGCGAGGGGGCCGAGCTCGGCGCCGGCGGCGCGACGACGGTCGACTTCCTCGGCGCGGCGACGCGCCTCGTCGTCGAAGCGTCGCAGATACGCGGCGACGCTGGGCTCGACCGCGGCGGTGCGCGCCAGGCAGCTCTCGACCACGTCCGCCGCCCGCAGCTCGCCGGCGCGCACCGCGGTCGCGATCTCCTCGGCACCCAGCGTCCAGAGCTCGTCACTCATCCGAGGTCACCTTGACCTGCGGAACCAGGACGAACACATCGAGCACGGCCGGCGCGTTGCGGAGCAGCGCCTCACGGCTCATCGACGGCGCGGGCGCGTCGTCCGCTTCGAGAGCCGGTGTTTCCTCGGGAGCCGTGTCTGCCCCGGCGTAGCGATCGAGCTGAGCGACGTAGTCGAGGATCTGCCCCAGCTGTGGCGCGAACGTGCGCTCCTCCTCGGCCGATAGCCGCAGCCGGGCGAGGAGAGCAATTCTCCTTACTTCATCGACACTTAGACTCATGCTCGAAGCCCGATGATACGCCCGGAGACGGGCATAGGGCAAACCCAGACCAGTCCGCTCCCCACTCCATCGTCCTTTTTAGGGTGGCGCCGAGCCTCCCGTCGCACCTGCGAAGAACAACGGCCAGGCCGCCGTCCCAGAGGCGCGGGGTGCGCGCGGAGCGGAGTTCGCCTTGATCCGGGCGGGAGGGGGGACGGAGCGGAGCGCGCGCCCCGCGACTCCTAGGCGGCCGGGTGACTCGAGGTATTCGCGGCCTACACTCGAGCGGTGAGCTGCTGATTCAACTCGCGCACGCGTTCTTGCAGCTTGTCGACCCGCTGCTTCGCCTCGAGCGCCACCCGCTCCCGTTCCGCCTCCGCCTTGGCGACGCGCTCGTCGGCTTCGGAGATCGAGTGGCGGAGGCGATCGGTGTCTTCGCCCTGGCGGGTCAAGCGCTGGCGCAGGTCGGCGATGAGCTCGTCCTTCTCGGCGAGCTGGATCTTGATCTTCTCCTCCTGCTCCTCGTAGAGCTTGCGGAACTGGAGGAGCTCGAAGATCTGGGAGTAGTCGGCGCTGCTGCTCATCTCTTTCTCCTGCTCGAGAAGCTTGGGGAAGAACCGGCGCAACTTCAAGTCGAAGTCGTCGGGATCGGTGGAACAGCGCATCGCTTCCTGGTAGCCGATCGTCCCGTTGACCACCAGCGCCACCAGCGACTGGTTCATCGACTGCATGTGGTAGTGGCCGACCGAGGACTCGATGCGCTCGAGCAGCTCGGAGGTGCGCCCGGTGGCGATCGACTTCTCGACGTCGGGCGAGGTGCGCAGGATCTCGAGCGCCGCGATCCGGCCCGAGCCGTCGCGACGGCGTACCAGCTGCATCGACACCACGCCGCGCAGCACCTGCGAGAGCTGGAAGCGGACCTGGGTCTGCTGTGCGGGCGGGAAGTTGTCGAGGATGCGATCGATGGTCTGCCCGGTGTCGTTGGTGTGCAGGGTCGAGAACACCAGGTGGCCGGTTTCGGCGGCGGTGATGACTGTCGACACCGTCTCCGGATCGCGCATCTCGCCGACCATGATGACGTCGGGATCCTGGCGCAGCGAGTTCTTGAGCGCCTCGTAGAAGCTCGGCGTGTCGGTCCCCACCTCGCGCTGCGAGATGGTGCCGCTCGAGTCGTGGAGCAGGAACTCGATCGGATCCTCGATGGTGACGACGTGCACGGGATACTGATCGGCGATGAACTGGACCAGCGTCGACAGCGTGGTCGACTTGCCGCTGCCGGTGGGGCCGGTGATCAGCACCAGACCCATCGGGAGGTGGCAGAAGTCGAGCAGCGACTCTGGAAGCTCGAGATCCTCGACCGCCTTGATCTTGTCCGGGATCATTCGGAACGATGCCGCCAGCGTGCCGCGCTGAAGGAACACGTTGCAGCGGTAGCGCCCCAGACCGGGAATGCCGTAGCCGAGGTCGACCGACAGGTTCTTCTCGAACTTGGCCTTGTGGTGCGGCTGCATGATGGCGTCCATCATGGAGCCGATGTCGCTCGCCCGCAGCGGATCGCCTTCCATCGGCTGCAGCCGCCCGTGCAGGCGGATCAGCGGGCGGCGCGCCGAGCGCAGATGGAGATCCGACGCACCCAGCTCGGTCATCTGGCGCAGCAGGAGATCGATGCTGCGCCCCTGTACGTTTTCGGTCGAAGCGACGGTCATAGTGTCCTCGCGACGGTCAGCAAGCCCGCGACTCGGGTAGCGACCGACAGCCGAGAAAAGAGATGCAATGATAGCAATACTACGAAAACGAGGCCATCCGGGGAAAGTCTAGCGCGCCCCCAGCGCGCCCGGACGCTCTAGAAGCGGCGCATCAGACCGACCGCGACACCCTGGACCCGCACCTTGCCGGCCGGCACCAGCAGCGGCGCCATGGTGCGGTTGGACGGCTGCAGGCGGACCCGCTCACCCTCGGGGTAGAAGCGCTTGAGCGTCGCCTCCTCGTCGATCAGCGCCACCACCATGTCGCCGGTGGTAGCGCTGTCGCGCCGCTGCACCACCACCAGGTCCCCGTCCTGGATCCCCTCCTCGATCATCGAGTCGCCCACCACGCGCAGGACGAAGTGGTCGCCCGACGGGCCGCGTAGCAGCTCGGGCGGCACCGCGAGGGTCTCGTCGTCGCGCACCGCCTCGATCGGCTTGCCCGCGGCGATGCGGCCGAGGAAGCGGATCTCGGGGACGCCGCTCGCCGCCGCCGGCGCCTGGGTCAGCTCGACGCCCCGCTTCTGGTTCCAGTCGCGCCGCAGGAAGCCCTTGCTCTCCAGCAGCTTCAAGTGCTTGTGCACGGTGCCGTACGACGTGAATCCGAAATGCTCGCAGATCTCGCGATGCGTCGGGGAGTAGCCCCGCTCGCCGCGGAACTCGCCGATGAACTCGAGGATCTGCTTCTGCCGAGGCGTGAGGTAGTTGCGGATCGGCGCCATGGGGGAAGTATGCACCAGGCGTAAATCAAGCGCAAGTCAACATGCCTCGAACAGTCCATTTACGTCGCTCCCGGATGGATTTCGCGAGCAATGTCGTTGCTAGACTCGCCCGCCATGACCATCGCGAGCAGCCCTACCCCACCCCCGCTCGCGATCGAGCGCCACACACTCGGCAACGGGCTCAAGGTCGTCCTGCACCGCGACCCCTCGATACCCCTGGTCGCCGTCAACCTCTGGTACCACACCGGCTCGAAGAACGAGCGGCGCGGCAAGACCGGCTTCGCCCACCTGTTCGAGCACATGCTGTTCCAGGGCAGCGCCCACGTTGCCGCCAACGAGCATTTCCGCCTGATCCAGAGCGTCGGCGGCGTGGCCAACGGATCGACCTGGTTCGATCGCACCAACTACTACGAGACGCTGCCGGCGGCGAGCCTCGAGCTCGGACTCTGGCTGGAGTCCGACCGCATGGGCTTCCTGCTTCCCGGCATGACGTCGGAGAAGCTCGAGACGCAGCGACAGGTGGTGATGAACGAGCGGCGCCAACGCGTCGACAACCAGCCCTACGGTCGCGCCGGCGAGCGGGTGTACGAGCTCCTCTTCCCCGCCGATCACCCCTACAGTTGGCCGGTGATCGGGACCATGGAGGACATCGCGGCGGCGACGCTCGACGACGTCCGCGAGTTCTTCGCCACCTGGTACGTCCCGGACAACGCCGTCCTCACTCTCGCCGGCGACTTCGAGGCCGGGGCTGCCATGGAGCTGGTCGAGCGGTACTTCGCCGAGATCCCGCGCGGCAGGGCGCGACCGGTACCACCCGACTTTGCGTCGCGAGCGGCCGGTGAACGGTTCGACGTGGTCACCGATCGCGTGAAGCTCGAGCGGCTCTACCTCGCCTACGTGATCCCGCCCTACGGCACCCGCGAGTGGTACGCGGCCGATCTCCTGGCGCAGATCTTCTCCGGCGGCAAGGCCAGCCGGCTCTATCGAGATCTGGTGCACGAGCGGGAGCTCGCCCAGTCGATCACCTGCTACGCGCTTCCCACCGAGGCGATGGGCTCGTTTCACGTAGTCGCGACCGCGCGCCCGGGCACCAGCCTGGAACAGCTCGGGCGCGCCGTCGACGAGCACCTGGCCGCCGCCGCGGCGACGCCGGCGCCGGCGGAGGAGATCGAGCGGGTGAAGAACCGCATCCTCACCGGCTACTTCTCGGAGCTCCAGACCCTGGATCGTCGAGCCGACCTGCTGTCGCAGTTCACCACCTACTTCGATCGTCCCGAGGACGTCGCCGCCGAGATCGCGACCTACCAGGAGCTCGATGCCGCCGAGATCCAGGCGCTCGCGTCGCGTCTGGGCCAGGACGATCGCGTCCGTCTATGGGTCGAGCCGGCGGCCGCGTGAACGACTTCGATCGCAGCCGGGCCCCAGCGCCCGGTCCGGCCGCGGCGTTTCGCTTCCCGGCCTTCAGCCATCGCCGCCTCGCGAGCGGGCTCGACACCTACGTGGTCGAAGAGCGCCGCACTCCGCTGGTCTCGATGCGCCTGCTCCTGCCGCACTCCGGCGCCGACGATCCGCCGCAGCGCCCCGGTCTCGCTTCGTTCACCGCTGGACTGCTCGAGGACGGCACCACCAGCCGCTCGTCGCAGCAGATCGCCGAGGAGATCGAGTCGCTCGGCGGCAGCCTCGGAAGCGGCGCCGGCTGGAGCTCCTCCGCGGTATCGGCGCGGGTCCTCTCGCGCGACTTCGATGCCGGGCTCGCGCTGCTCGCGGACGTGGCGCTCCGTCCGGCCTTCGCCGACCTCGAGATCGAACGGCAGCGGCGCGACCGGCTCGCCGAGTGGCTGCGCCGTCGTGACCAGGCCGCCGCCCTGGCGGAAGAGGGGTTCGCCGCGGCGCTCTACGGCGACTCGCCGTACGGCCACACGCTGCTCGGCGATCGGGCCTCGCTGCGAGCGATCCGTCGCGAGGAGATCGTCGACTTCTGGAGCTCGCGGCGCGCCGCGCGCGGCTCCACGTTGCTGATCGTGGGCGACGTCGAGGCCGCCCGAGTCGAGGAGGCGGCGGAGCGGGCGCTCGCCGATCTCGGCTCTGCTCCTCCGCCGCCGGCGCCGCGGCTCGATGCTCCGCCGCGCCGCCGCCGCGTGATCCTGATCGATCGACCGGGCGCGGCGCAGACCGAGCTACGCATCGGTCACTGGGGACCTCCGCGCCCCCACCCCGATCGCAGCGTCCTCGCCCTGGTCAACACCATCCTCGGTGGCAAGTTCACCAGCCGCATCAATCTCAACCTTCGCGAGCGCCACGGCTTCACCTACGGCGCTTCGAGCGCCTTCGTCGATCGCCGCGGTCCCGGTCCCTTCATGGTGGGTACGGCGGTGCGCAACGACGTCGCCGCCCAGGCGGCGTCCGAGATCCTGAGCGAGATCGCGAGGCTGCGCTCCGAGCCGGTCGGCGGCGACGAGATCGCCGACGGCGTGCGCTACCTGCGCGGGGTCTTTCCCTACGGCATGCAGAGCCTCGGGGGCATCCTCGGCCGCCTCGAGGACCTCGCGGTGTTCTCGCTGCCGGACGACTACTTCGCGCGCCATTTCGCCGAGCTCGAAACGGTCGACGCTGCGAGGTTGGCGGAGGTCGCTTCCGAGCATCTGCGACCCGACGACGCGGTGATCCTCGCGGTCGGTCCGGCGGCGGAGCTCGAGCCCGCGTTCGAGCGCTTCGGAGCGGTGGAGGTGGCGCCGGCCGCGCCCGCGGCGGCATGACCACGCGTCGCGCGCGCCTTCCGCGGTGGAACCGGCCTCGACATCGCGTGTTATAGTTTTTCGCCGACTAAAAAAGACGGAGGACACGCCCGAATGCAGGTCGCGAGCCCCGACAAGATCCGGAACCTGGCCGTCGTCGGTCACAGCAACACCGGCAAGACGACCCTGACCAGCGCCCTGCTCCATACCGCCGGCGTCACCAATCGCCTCCACAAAGTCGAGGACGGCAACACCATCACCGATTTCGATCCGCAGGAGATCGAGCGCAAGATCTCGATCAACCTCACGATCGCGTTCGCCCCGTGGCGGGCAACCAAGATCAACCTGCTCGACTGCCCCGGCTACTCCATCTTCGTCACCGAGACCGAGTGCGGCCTGCGCGCCGCCGACGCCGCGCTGCTGTGCGTGAGCGGCGCCGCCGGCATCGAGGTCATGACCGAGCGGGTGTGGGAGATCGCCACCGAGATGGCGCTGCCGGTGATCTTCAACGTCACCAGGCTCGATCGCGAGCGCGCCGATTTCTTCCGCGTCGCCGAATCGTTGCAGAACGCGTTCGGGCGCGGCGCTCTGCCGGTCCAGATCCCGATCGGCCACGAGCACGACTTCAAGGGCTCGATCGACCTGGTGCGCAGAGAGGCGACCATCTTCCAGCGCGACGGCAACGGGAAGGGCGAGAAGACCGAGGTCCCTGCCGACGCCAAGGATGCGGTCGAGGAATGGCGGGGCAAGCTGATCGAGGCGGTGGCGGAGAGCGACGAGTCCCTGATGGAGAAGTTCTTCGAGCAGGGAACCCTCTCCGACGAGGATCTCCTCGCCGGCCTGCGCCGGGCGATCGCGCAGCGCCAGGTGCTGCCCATCACGGTGTCGGCGGCTCTCCACGGCATCGGCACCTCGACCCTCCTCGACGCGATCCACGACTACGTGCCGTCGCCGGCCGATCGACGGGTGTTCCCGGCCAAGAACCTCGGCGGGGAACCGATCGAGGTCGAGTGCGATCCGGCCAAGCCGGTCGCGGCGCTGGTGTTCAAGACGCTCAACGATCCGTCGAGCGGCCGCATCTCGCTGCTGCGGGTGGCGAGCGGTACGCTCTCCTCCGACAGCACGGTATGGAACCCGAGAGTGGAGGACACCGAGCGAACGGGCTCCCTGCTCCTGCTCCAGGGGAAGTCGGGCAGCTCGACCGAGAAGCTGGTCTGCGGCGACATCGGCGCGGTGGCCAAGCTCAAGGTGACCGACACCGGCGACACGCTCTGCGGCAAGGAGAGGCCGGTGAACCTGGCCTGGTTCCAGCTGACGCCGCCCGCCATCACCTTCGCGCTCGAGCCCAAGTCGAAGGGCGACGAGGAGAAGATCGGCGAGGCGATCACTCGCCTGCTCGACGAGGACGTCGGCCTCGAGACGCACCGCGACGCGCAGACCGGTGAGTTCCTGCTCTCGGGCGCCGGCCAGCTCCACGTCGAGATCGCGGTGGCCAAGCTCAAGTCACGCTACAAGGTGGACCTCATCCTCCATCCGCCCAAGGTCCCCTACCGCGAGACGGTGAACGGCTCCGCCGAGGGGCACGGCCGCCACAAGAAGCAGACCGGCGGCCGCGGCCAGTTCGCCGACTGCAAGATCATCCTCGAGCCGCTGCCGCGCGGTCAGAAGTTCGAGTTCAAGGACGAGATCTTCGGCGGCGCCATCCCGCTCAACTTCCGGCCGGCGGTCGAGAAGGGCATCGTCGAGGCGGCGGCGCACGGCTACAACACCCGGAACCCGGTGGTCGACTTCCGCGTGCGGCTGATCGACGGCCAGTACCACGACGTCGACTCCTCGGAGCTCGCGTTCAAGATCGCGGGCTCGCTGGCGTGGAAGGACGCGATGGCCAAGGCCAGGCCCACCCTGCTCGAGCCGGTGATGAACGTCGAGATCGTCACCCCCGAGGAGTTCATGGGCGACATCATGAGCGACCTCTCGCAGCGGCGCGGCCGCCCGCAGGGCATGGACGCGCGCGGGCACAATCAGGTGGTCAAGGCGACCGTCCCCCTGTCCGAGATGCTCGACTACTCGCAGGCCCTGACCTCGATGACGCAGGGCCGCGCCAGCTACACCATGGCCTACTCGCACTACGAGGAAGTGCCGCGGCAGATCCAGGAGAAGATCGTGGCCGAGGATCGCCGGGCGCGCGAGGAAGCGGCGGCGTCGTAGCCGCGGTCCCGGCTCTACCTGTCGCCGGACTTTTCGGACTTGGCCTTACCCTTGGCTTTACCCTTGGGCTCGGGACTACCCTTGGCCGGGGGCTTGCTCTTCGGCGCCTTGCTCTTCGGCGCCCTGGTCTCGGCCGCGGCTCGGGCCTTGCGCCCGGCCTTGCCCTTCTCCGCTGTCTTGTCCTTCTCGTCGCCCTTGTCGGCGCCCTTCGCCTTCCCCTTGGCCTTCTTGTCGTCGGCCTCGGGCGCCGGCGCGCCGCGGTCCGGGTCGTAGTCGACGAACTGTAGCGCCGCGGTCTCGGCGCCGTCGCCCTGGCGCGGCCCCAGCTTGACGATCCGCAGGTAGCCGCCGGCGCGGTCGGCGAAGCGCGGCGAGATGTCGTCGAACAGCTTCTTAACGTGCTCGCGATCGTGGAGCACGCGCGCCACCTGCCGGCGGTCGGCCACCGATCCGGCTTTCCCGCGGGTGACCAGCTTCTCCGCCAGCGGGCGCAGCTCCTTGGCCTTGGGCAGCGTGGTGACGATGCGCTCGTGGATGACCAGCGAGGTGAGCTGGTTGCGGAACATGGCGAGCCGGTGCGACGTGGTCCGCCCGAGCTTGCGGCCTCTTTGCGCGTGACGCATGGCTTTCTCTCCAGATCGGCGGCCGGGCGCGGATGCGCCGCGCCCCGCCGCAAGCTAGTTCAGGCGATCACCGAGCTGGTGCGACGCGGTGGAGCGTCCGGGACGTCCATGCCGAACCCGAGGCCGAGCCGGCCGAGCAGCTCCTGCAGCTCCTCGAGCGACTTGCGCCCGAAATTCTTGGTCTCGAGCATGTCCTTCTCGGTCTTGCGCACCAGGTCGCGCAGGGTGTGGATGTTCGCGTTCTTGAGGCAGTTGGCGGAGCGCACCGAGAGGTCGAGCTCGTCGATCTCCTTGGCGAGCAGCGCGTCGAGCCCGGACAGCTCTTGACCGCTGGCGGCGCGCGGCTCCTCCTTCATGCTCTCCTCGAGGTGGATGAAGATGGTGAGGTGGTCCTTGAGCAGCATGCCGGCGAGCGACACCGCGTCCTCGGGCCGGATGGTGCCGTTGGTCCACACCTCGAGCATCAGCTTCTCGTAGTCGGTGTTGCGGCCGACGCGGGCCGACTCCACCGTGTAGTTCACCTTGCGCACCGGGCTGTGCACCGAGTCGATCGGGATCCAACCGATCCCCATCGTCTCGTCGAAGTTCTTGTCGGCGGAGATGAAACCGCGGCCGTTCCGGACCTGGGCCTCGAGCTTGAGCACGCCCTCGTCGTTCAGGGTCGCCACCGGACGGTCGGGATCGATGATCTCGATCGACGGATCGGCGACGAAGTCTCCGGCCTTGACCACCCGCGGACCCTGCGCCTCGATGGCGATGATCTTGGGCTCGTCGGTGTGGAGACGGATCGGGATCGACTTCAGGTTGAGGATGATGTCGGAGACGTCCTCGACCACGCCCGAGATCGACGAGAACTCGTGGAGCACGCCTTCGATGTGGATCGCGGTGATGGCCGCGCCCTCGATCGAGGACAGCAGCGCCCGGCGCAGGGCGTTACCGACCGTGGTGGCGAACCCGCGCTCGAACGGCTGGGCCGAGAATCGGCCGTAGGTGCTGGTGATCGACGAGTTGTCGACCTCGACCCGCTGCGGGCGTTGAAAACCCTTCCAATGCATGAGCTTGACTCCTTGATGTTGCTGCGCATCGACCGCGCGGCGCGCGAGCCGCCCGGCCTGATTCAAACGCGGCGCCGCTTTCGAGGGCGGCAGCCGTTGTGCGGGATCGGTGTCACGTCGCGGATCGACTTGACGTCGATCCCGGTGGTCTGGAGCGCCCGGATGGCCGACTCGCGACCGGCTCCCGGTCCGCGCACCAGCACGTCCACCGTGCGCACGCCGAAGTCACGGGCCTGGTGACCGGCAT
>DATAFT010000395.1:0-3482 GCA_036257295.1 Thermoanaerobaculia bacterium | reverse complement strand
CTCGAGCTCGCGACCGCCGTTGGCGAGGCGCTGAGTACCGACCAGGTCGAGGTCGGGGCGCAGTGCGAACACCGGGACGGCGTAAGAGCCGCCTTCGGGGAGGGTGCCGGTGGCGACGGTGTCGGGCAGATAGTCGTCGCGGGTCGCGACCCGCACGTTACCCGCCCCATCGCGCACGAACGGCCGGGTGTCGAGCAGATCGCGGTAGCGGCGCCAGGTGAGGCGACCGCCGATCGAGAAGCAACCCACGCCGGCGTGCTCGGCGCCGAAGAGGATCTCGTCGGTCAGTGGAGCGTCGAGCGACGGATCGATGACGGTGCCGCCCGTAGCTCCCAGGACCGCCGACTGCGTCTCGGTCGGATCGGCCTGGCGGTCGCCGTCGCTGTCGAAGAAGCGAACCGCGGCGAACGGGAAGGGGGAGAGCTGCGGTCCCGCGATCGCGTCGTCGAACATCGAGGTGCCCATCTGATCGACGAAGCGAGACCAGCTGGCACGCAAGAGGGTCGCGTGCTTCTCGCCGATGCCGTAGGTCAGGCCAACGCGGGGCGCGAGGCTGCCCCACTCGAGCTCGCCGCCGGTGCCCGGGAGGTCGATCGCCGGCAGCAGGTCCGGCCGCATCGGGTGCGCGGGGAGGAGCGTCGACTCGCGCTCGCCTTCCTGGCTGTCGTAGCGCATGCCGACGTCGGCGATCAGGTTCTTCTTGGTGAGCGTGTCCTGGACGTAGATCGAGTTGGTGTCGAGCGTGATCCGGGGCGCGCCGGACTGGAAGAAGAGGCTGGTCGCGACGCCGCTGGCCGAGCCGTTCTCGAGGAAGATCGAGTTGCGCGCGCCCCACTGCGAGAGCGTCGTCACCTCGGCGCGGCGACGTCCCACCCCCACCGTCATCTCGTGGCTCTCGCCTTCGGCGCCGAAGAACCCGCTGATCTCGAGGCGGCCCTGCTCGCGGTCGCGGGTGCTGGTGGTGGCGAGGAAGCCGTCTCTGAAGACGCCCGAAGCATCGACCGTCGGCTCGACGGCGGCGCCGCCGCGAGGCTCCAGCTCGACCTCTCCTTCGACGCGTGACAGGTGCGCCTGGACGTAGAGGGTCGGCCCGAACACGTGCGAGTCTTCGAGCTTCCAGATCTCGGTCGGAGAATCGAGGTCGAGGGTGGCCTCCGGTGAGCGGGTCGGTCCCGCGCCGATACGGTCGATCTCGGAGTCGTTGGCGTAGACGAAAGCCTGCAGACGATTGGACTGCTTGGGGGCGACGTCGAGCTTGATCGATGCGTTGTCGGAGGCGCGGTCGCCGGCGCCCTGATCGAACAGAAGCGGCGGCGGCTCGAGATCGAGGTCGATCGCGGTGTGGTTGAAGCCGCCCCACATCCAGAGTCGATCGCGCAGGATCGGTCCGCCGGCGTCGGCGCCGTACTCGTGAACGACGCTCAACCGCGGCGATGCCGTGAAGAACCGTTGCCCGGCGCCGAGATCGAGGTCGTCCTGATCGGACTGCCAGTCGCCGTCGGTGACGAGGTAGTGAGCGGCCGCGCGCCACGCGTTGGTGCCGCGCCGCGTGACCAGGTTGATGGCCGCGCCCGGCGTGGTGGTCCGCACATTGGTCCCGCCGGTGGTCACCTGCGCTTCCTCGAGCGACGCGAAGTCGTAGAAGAACGGCGTCGTCGCGAGCGATTGCGGGTCGGTGATGATGACGCCGTCCAGCGCGTAGGTGTTCTGATCGATGCCCGCGCCGGCGGCCCGCGCCACCACCGGCTGCACGCCATCGGCGCCGGCGACGTCGACGCGGTCGAGCAGCACCCCCGGCGCCTGTTCGAGCAGCGACCAGGGATCGCGCGCGCCGGGCATGTTGTCGAGCTCTTCGCGCGTCATGTAAGCCCCGGTCGCGATCCGCCGCTCGTCGAGCAACGGACACTCCGCGGTGACCGTGACGGCGCCGCTCGAAGACGGCGTCAGGATCACGTCGATGGTGGTGCTGCGGCCGACGTGGACCGGAAGGTCGGGGTACTCGGCGGTCGAGTAGTCGGTCAGCTCCATCGTGGCGTGATAGAGCCCGGGTTCCAGCGTGAGGAAGCGGAACTCACCGATGGAATTGGTGTCCTGAGCCCGCGCCTCGCCCTGCTCGCCGCGCACCGTGACCCTGGCCTTGGCGAGCGGCGTGCCACGGTCGTCGCGCACCACGCCGTAGAGCGCCCCGCTGGCGGACTGCGCCAGCGCCGGCGGGGCGGCGTCCGCTACACACAAGAACGACAGCAGCGAGAGCGCGCGAGAGAATCGCCGTCGGAGTCTCAAGACCGCGCGTAGTGTAAACGCAAACTGGCAGGCCGATCGGCGGCTCGAAATCAGTATCCTTTCGTCATGACCAACAGCCATCCGGCCACCGAGGCTCATCGAGCGTCGATCTCCGATCTGACCTTCGCCAGCGCCGCCGCGGCGGCGGCCGCCTTGCGCCGCGGCGCCGTCTCGTCGGTGGAGCTGGTCGACCATGTGCTCGGTCGAATCGCGCGCCACAACCCGACCGTCAATGCGATCGTGACGCTCGACGCCGAGGGCGCTCGCAAGCGGGCGGCGCAGGCCGATCGGGCCCTCGAGCGCGGCCAGATCTGGGGCCCGCTCCACGGCGTGCCGATGACGATCAAGGACACCTACGAGACCGCCGGTCTGCGCACCACCGCGGGCGCGCCGTTCCTGGCGCAACACGTGCCGGCGCGCGACGCCGTCGTGGTCGATCGCGCGCGCCGGGCCGGCGCCGTGATCGTGGGCAAGACCAACACGCCGCTGCTGGCGAGCGACTGGCAGAGCTACAACGAGGTGTTCGGGCGCACCGACAACCCGTGGAGCGCCGCGCACGGGCCCGGTGGCTCGAGCGGCGGCTGCGCCGCGGCTCTCGCTGCTGGCCTCTCGTACCTCTCGATCGGCTCCGACATCGGCGGCTCGACCCGCATCCCGGCCGGGTTCTGCGGTCTGTTCGGCCACAAACCCACGCTCGGCGTGGTGCCGCTCGACGGTCACATCCCGCCGCTGCCGGGGACCCCTGCGGGTGCGTTCCTCGAAGAGCTGCCGGTGGCGGGGCCGCTGGCGCGGAGCGCCGAGGACCTCCGGATCGCGCTCGAGGTGCTCGGTGGTCCAACCTCGCCGCGCCACGCCGCGTGGCGGTGGTCGCTGCCGGCGGCGCGGCACGCGTCGATCCGCGACTATCGCCTGCGGTTCGTGATCGATGATCCCTATTGCCCGGTCACCTCCGAGGTCAGCCAACGCCTGCGCGCGGCGGTGGATGCCTTGCGCGGCGCCGGCGCCACGGTCGAGGAGGGGTGGCCGCAAGGCGTGAATCCGCAGGCGCAGTTCGAGACCTACGCTTATCTCCTGTTCCAGGCGATGGACGGCATGCAACCGGAAGAGGCCAAGGCGACCATTCGCGCCGCCGCCGGCGCGGGGTCCTTTCAGAGCCTCCGCGCGCGGGCGCTCGACGATCGGTTCCACGACTCGGCGGC
>DATAFT010000330.1:0-2314 GCA_036257295.1 Thermoanaerobaculia bacterium | reverse complement strand
TGCGCCGTCCGCGGCGCCAAAATCATGCGAGCGTAGGGCGTGGTAATCACCACGCCCGGAGCTCGCGCCGTCCGCAGCGCCAGAATGATGCGAGCGTAGGGCGTGGTAATCACCACGCCCGGAGCTCGCCCGCTCCCACCGGCACTTCCAGCCCGAGAGATTGACGTCGATCGGCCGCGCCTCGACGCCGCGGCGCTCGGCGTCCTTGAGCAGCGTGGCCGGGTGGTAGAAGCCCATCGGCCAGGCGTTGAGGAGCGCGGTGTAGAACGCGGTGGGATGGTGGGCCTTGAGGTACGCGCTGGCGTAGGCGATCAGCGCGAAGCTCGCCGAGTGCGACTCGGGGAAGCCGTAGAGCGCGAACGAGGTGATCTGCTTGACGATGGCATCCTGCGCTGAGCCCACGATGCCGCGCTCGGTCATCCCGGAGCGCAATCGCTCCTCGATCCTGTCCATGCGCTCCACCGAGCGCTTGAACCCCATCGCGCGCCGCAGCTCTTCGGCTTCACCGCCCGAGAAACCGGCGGCCACCATCGCGATCTTCAGGATCTGCTCCTGGAAGATCGGCACGCCGAGCGTGCGCTCGAGGATGGGCTCCAGGCTCGGGTGCGGATAGGTCACCGGCTGGCGACCCATGCGCCGCTCGAAGAACGGGTTGGCCATCTGACCGACGATGGGGCCGGGCCGGATGATCGCGATCTGGATCACCAGGTCGTAGAAGCGGGTGGGCCGGTGGCGCGGCAGCGACGCCATCTGCGCGCGGCTCTCGACTTGGAACAGACCGACCGTGTCGGCGGTCTGCAGCATGCGGTAGATCGCGGGGTCGTCCGGCGGCAGGTGCGCGTAGTCGACCCGCACCCCTTCGTTGCGGAGGATCATCGGCGTCGCTTCCTCGAGCGCGTTGAGCATGCCGAGGCCGAGGAGGTCGACCTTGATGATCCCCAGGTCGGCGCAGTCGTCCTTGTCCCACTGCACCACCACGCGGTTCTCCATCGCCGCCGGCTCGAGCGGGACCACCTCGTCGAGACGCGAGGCCGAGACCACCATGCCGCCAGAGTGCTGGCCGAGGTGGCGGGGAAGGTTCTGGATGTTCCACCACATCTCGGCGAAGTGCCGGATGCGGGAGTCGCCCGGATCGAAGCCGGCGCCCTTCAGCTCGACCGCCATGTCCTTGCCGTCGCCGCGGCGCAGGTCGTAGCCCCAGCTCCCGAGCTGCTTCGAGAGGCGGTCGACCTCGTCCTCGTCGTAGCCGAGGACCTTCGCCACTTCGCGCGCCGCCATGCGGTCGCGGTAGGTGATGACGTTCGCGGTCATGGCGGCGCCGCGCACGCCGTAGCGACGGTAGACGTACTGGATGACCTTCTCGCGCTGGTCGCCCGACGGCAGGTCGAGGTCGATGTCCGGCCACTCCCCGCGCTCCTCGGACAGGAAGCGCTCGAACAGGAGCTCCATCTTCACCGGATCGACCGCGGTGATCGAGAGCGCGTAGCACACCGCGCTGTTCGCCGCCGAGCCGCGGCCCTGCACCAGGATGCCGTGCTCCTGGCAGAAGCGGATGACGTCCCACACGATGAGGAAGTAGCCGGCGAGCTCGAGCTTCTCGATCAGATTGAGCTCCCTCTCGATCTGCGCCTGTGCCTTCGCCGTGAGTGGCCGGAAGCGGGCGCGCGCGCCGTTCCAGGCGAGCTGGCGCAGGTACGAGGCGGGCGTCTCGCCGGGCGGCAGCGGGTAGTCGGGGAATCGGTAGCCGAGATCGGCGAGCGTGAAGTCGAGCGCGCGCGCGAGCTCGAGCGTCGCTTCGACCGCCTCGGGGTGATCGCTCCACAGCTCCGCCATCTCGCCCGCGCCCTTCAAGTGACGCTGGCGCTCGCCGTCGAGCAGCGCGCCCGCGCCATCGAGTCGGGTGCCGAGCCGCAGGCAGGTGAGCACGTCGTAGAGACGCTTCTCGTCCTCGCGCGCGTAACGCACGCCGTTGGTGGCGAGCAGCGGCAGATTGGAGCTTCGCGCCAGCTCGAACAACGCCTGGTTGCGCTCCTCCTCGGGCCGCAGCGCGTGACGCTGGACTTCGATCGAGAGTCGATCGTGGAAGATCGAGCGCAGGCGTTCGAGTTGCCCGCGGGCCTCGGCGCGTCCGTTCGATCCATGCGCGCGCAGGGTGCGGGCGAGCAGGCCCTCCTCGCCGCCGGTGAGACACCACAGACCCCCCGCGTGCGCGGCGAGCGTGTCCCAATCGACGCGCGCTTCACCTTTGGGATGCGCGAGTGCGCCGGCGGTGAGCATCCGGCAGAGGTTCTGGTAGCCGGCGCGATCGGCGACC
>DATAFT010000584.1:0-8200 GCA_036257295.1 Thermoanaerobaculia bacterium | reverse complement strand
AAGGATCGGATCGAGGAGACGCTTCGGCCCGCTCACGATCTGCTCGCCGACGAGGGACTGTGGCGCTCCCTCGAAGACGGCCTGGCCGTCTATCTCGCGCCCGGGTTCTCGCGGGTCTTCAGGGTGCCGTTGCCGCTCGAGGAGACGCTGGTCGTCGGCAGCCGCTTCTACGTGCTGCCGCTGTTACCGACGCTCGGGAATCGAGGCGAGTTCTTCCTGCTCGCGCTCAGCCTGAAGAGCGTTCGTCTCTTCGCGGCGGACCGTTTCGAGGTCCACGAGGTCGACCTGCCTGGCATGCCGAAGAGCCTGACCGAAGCGGTGGGAAGCGACTTCCAGCAGGCCGGTGGCGGTCGAGCCGAGGAGGAGAAGGAGGAGGCGACCCAGTTCTGCCTGCGCGTCGACGCCGGGCTGCGCCGCATCCTTCAAGGTGCCGGCAACGGCACCAAGCCGATGGTGATCGCCGCCGCCGAGCCGCTGGCGTCGATCTACACGCATGTGAGCCACTACCCGAACGTGCTGCCCGATCGCGTCACCGGCAACCCCGAGCCGCTGTCGGGAGAGGAGCTCGGCGCGCGGGCGCGGACCATCGTCGAGGGAGCGGTGGCGCGCGAGCTCGAGAGCGCTCTGGAGCGCTGCCGTGAGCTGCAGGGCACCGGGCGCGCGTCGAGCGACACGCGCGAGATCGTGCTCGCCGCCATCGACGGTCGAGTCGACACCCTGTTCGTGGCGCGCCGCGCTCAGCGCTGGGGGACGCTCGACCTCGCGACACGACGGGTGGAGCTGCTGGACCAGCCCGGGCCGTCGGCCGACGAGCTGCTCAACTTCAGCGCCGGAGTCACCGTTCGCTCGGGAGGCGCGGTCCACCTGGTCGCGCGCGAGGCGATGCCGGAGCAGGCGGACACCGCGGCGATCTTTCGCTATTGAGGAGCGAGCAGGTTGCTGCCGGGGGCGAGGTCGCGGCGCCGTCACCGGCGAGGCGGCGAGCCCTGAGCGAAGAACTTGAGGTCGTACACGGGACCGGGCGGAGCGGCGATCGGCGTCAGCGGGCCCAGGTACGCCCTCGGCGATTCGAAGTCACGCATCGCAATCGTCCGCTGTCGATGCGGCAGGTCGGCCGTCATCCTGGCGGGCGGCAACTGAATTCCAGCGACCTTCCACTCCGATACCGCGCGCGAGTCATGGTAGAGCCGCCCGTCGATGCGCAACATCACCAGCGGGTGGTACGGGAAGTAGATGCCGTTCGCTTGGGCGCGCTCGAGATCGAGGGCGCGCGCGATCGGGGATGGCTCCGTCAAGACGGTGGTGACCCCCTGTTGGTATGCGATTGCCAGCCCTCCCGCCGCGAGGGCGGCGAGAGCCGCCAAGGTGGCGAGCCGCACCACTCGAGAAATCGATGCTCTCGACCAGATTGGAACGAGAACGGACTTGAGCTCGAGGGAGGCCGCGAGGGCGAAGAAGTAGAGGAACAGGCTGTAGCTGTTGACGTCGCCCCCGTGCTTGGCTCGAGAGAGGAGCGCCGAGGGAACCAGGGCGATGCCGACCGCGACCAGGGGCAGCCATCGGTGGTAGTCGGCTCTGTCGCGCAGGCGGGGGCGAATCCAAGCGGTGCCGAGCACGATGAAGCACCCGATGGCTGGAATCAGGGCGTGGGTGGCGAGATCGCCATGACCCCATTCCAATGGATGGCGGCGGGGGATCTCGACGGCGTTCAACCACATGCCGCGATAGCCGAGCCAGGCGCCGAGAGCGACGATGAGCAGCGCGAGAGTCGAGGTCGCGACGGCGCCGAATACCGCGGCGGCGCGCCCCCCGCGCTCGATCGCAACCCACAGCGCGAGCACCACGATCACGGGTAGCAGCGTCTGCTTGCAGGCGACGGCCAGCGCCGCTGACCCTGCAGCTATCGCCAGTCCGCGCCAAGCCGTCCAACCGTCGCGCAGTGGCGCGACCGAACGGCCGCCTCGGCCGGTCCCGAGCCACTCGCTCAGGACGCCGCAGGCGAGTGCCACGGCACCGAGCGCAGGAGCGTCCACGTGCACGGCGTAGCACGAATAGCGCAGCGCGAGCAGGGTGGTGGTGAAGATGCCGAAACTGGAGAACGCGATCCAACACGACGCCAGGCCGAACCGCTCCCGTTCCGAGCGACGGAAGTGGAGCCAGGCGGCAGGAGCGGTGGCGCACGATGCCGCGATCAACGAACCGGCGACCACCGCGCGGGCCGGATTCGCGATCAGCGCCGCCGGCAGATAGAACAGCGCGGCGAGCGGCGGGTAGATCCAACCCAGGATCGGCCCGGACTCGGGCGTGGCGTAGAGACTGTAGCCCTCGAGCAGCCCGGCGACACAGGACAAGCGAAGCTCGTTCCACTTGAACCACGGTGACGAGGCGACCACGGCGGCGGCCGAGGCGAGATACGCGATGGCGAGGAGGGCGGCGAAGCGCGCGGCGGCGGTGCGCACCGGCGCGGTGGCCGCTAGGCGGTGGCCGCCTGGCGCTCGGGATGGATGTCGTCGATCTCGACTGCGACCAGCTTGGAGACCCCGCGTTCTTCCATGGTCACGCCGTAGAGCGTGGAGGCGGCTTCCATGGTGATCTTGTTGTGCGTGATCACCAGGAACTGGATGTTGCGCGAGTAGGTCTTCAAGAGATCGGCGAACCGCAGCACGTTGGCGTCGTCGAGGGGCGCGTCGACCTCGTCGAGGATGCAGAACGGCGTCGGCTTGGTGCGGAACAGCGCGAACAGGAGCGCGATCGCGGTCAGCGCTTTCTCGCCGCCCGACAGCAGCATGATGTTCTGCAGCCGCTTACCGGGCGGGCGCGCCACGATCTCGATGCCGCTTTCGAGGATGTCCTCCTCGTCGAGCAGCCGCATTTCGGCCTCGCCGCCGCGGAAGAGCTCGGTGAACACCTCGTTGAAGTTCTTGTTGACCTGGGCGAAGGTCTCTTGGAAGCGGACGCTCGAGGTCTGATTGATCTCGCGGATGGTGCGCCGCAAGCTCTCGATCGAGCGCACGACGTCGCCCCTCTGCTCGGTGAGGAAGCGGTAGCGCTCGTCCTGCTCGTCGTGCTCCTGCGCCGCGAGCAGGTTGACGGGGCCCAGCCGTTCGAGCACTCGCTTCGCCTCGTCGAGGCGTTGTTCGAGAGTGGTGAGGTCGAGGTCCTCGCCTTCCTCGCCGGCTGGCACGCGGGCTTCCGGTGGCGCTTCGGTGATCGGCGTCTGGAAACGCTCGAGCCAGGTCTGCGCGCCGTGAGAGGCGTCCTGCTCGAGCGACGCTTCGACCACCCGGTCCTCCTCGATCGCGGCCCGCGAGGTCTCGCGCTGCGAGCGCACCCGCTCGACCTCCTCGGCCAACGTCCGCAGCTCGTCGCGCTTCTCGCGCAGCCGCTCTTCGCAGAGGACGGTGTCGCGCTCACCGGCGAGGCGCTCTTCGAGCGCTGCCTGGAGCTCCTCCTCGGAGCGGGCGATCGCACCGGTCAGCTCGTGCTCGCGGTCGACCAGTCGCTGCTCTTCGCCCTGCCATTCGACGCGTCGGCGGTCGAGCTCGGCGTGCTGCCGGTCCAGTCGCGCGGTCTCCTGCAGGTGCGCCTCGAGCCGCTCGCTGAGGACGTCGAGGCGGCCGCGACGGCCGGCGCCGGCGGTCGACACCAGCTCCCGACGCTCGCGCGCGGCGGCGAGGGCGATCTGCGATTCGTCGAAGCGGCGCTCGAGGCCGCCGTGACTCTCCAGCCGCTCGGCCAGCTCGCGGCGCAACCGCTCGCGCCGTGAAGCGACGCCCTCGAGCTCCGCCATCACGCGGCGTCGTTCCTCCTCGAGACCGGCGAGGGTGCGTTCGACCTCGACCGATCGCTGCCGCGCCTCGTCGACGCGGGCCTTCGCCACCGCGAGGTCCTGCCGCACGCCGCCGACGCGCTTCTCGATCTCGCGGCCGCGCTCCGCCTGCACCGTGCGCCGACCGATCAGGCTCTCGAGGTGCTGGCCGTTCGTGATCAGTCGCGCTTCGACCGCCGGGATCATCTCGGCGATCTCGCGGCGCTCGCGCCGCCGCGCCAGCGCGCCCGGGCGATCGTCGGCGCCCTGCACGCGAAGCAGGCCACCCTCGGCGACCACGCGCCCGCGCGAGAGAAACGCGATGCCATGATGGATGCGCGCCAGGCGCTCGGCGTCCTCCGCCGTCTCCACCAGGAACGCGGGCGGCAGGCTCTCGGCGTACTCGGGCGGCAATCCGAGGCTCTCGCCCAGCCCGCCGATCACCGCCGGGTCGGACGGCGGCGCCACGCCGACGATCGGCAGCGCCGTGATGCCGCGTCGGTCGACGTCGGCGGCGGCCTCACCACCGTTGGCGCCGCTCAAATGAGGTCGCAGCGCGTAGAGCAGCTCGGCGCGCGCCCCGTCCTGCTCTAGCGCGCGAGCCACTGCCAGCGGCTGGGCGTCGAACGGCACCAGCACCGCGTCGCGGAACGCCTCGATGTAGAGATCGATGGTGTGCTCGAAGCCGTCGGGCACCTGCAGCCGATCCGAGAGGAAGGCCGGCGCGAGCACGCCGGCGCGCGCGAGCGCCTGCTGCAACCGCTGGCGGCGCTCCTCGTCGGCGGCGGCGAGCTGATCGAGCACCTCGGCGCGCTGCCGCAGGGTCGCGAGCTGCTCGCGCAGCGCATCGCGCTCATGGCCCGCCTCCGCTTCGTCGCGCAGTATCGACCGTAGAGCGTCGGCAGCTTCCTGCTGGGCGCGCTCCGTGCTCTCGAGGTTCGAATGCAGCTCGGCCGCGCGTGCCTCACCTTCGGCGAGCAGCGTCGTCACCGTCTTGCTCTGCTCGACCAGGCGCTGGAGCTCGACCTCGTTGTGCTCGCGTCGATAGCTCCCTTTCTCGGTCTCGATCTGCTCCTGGTGCAGGCGCGACTGGAGCGCGGTCACGTTGCCGCTCGACACCAGGAGCTCGGCGCGCAGCGTCTCGAGGTGGGTTTCCGCCGCGCGCATGGCCTCGCGCGTCTTGGCCATCTCCTCGTCGTCCTGCGACACCGCGAGCTTCGCCTCGTCGACCTCGGCGCGCAGCTCGTCCTGGCGGCCGCCGCGCGTCGACAGGCTTTCGCGCAACGCCGCCAGCTCCTCGTCGAGCCGCTCGGCGAGCTGGCGCCCGCGGGCGAGGCCGTCGGCCGTGTCCTGCAGCGCCTGGCGGCTGGCCTTGACGAACTCCTGGCGTCCTTCGATGGTGGCGAGCAGCTCGGCGCGGCGCGAGTGACGGCGCCCGACTTCCTCGGCCAGCGTTTCGGTCTCTTCGCGGCCCGCGGTGAGCAGCGCTTCGGCGCGATGGAGCGCCGCGGCGAGCTCGGCGTCGGCGGAGCGCAGCTCGCCGAGCCGGTGGCGGACCTCGTAGAGCCGCGACTGCACCGCGTCCCAGCGCCGGAGCAGCACGGCGCCGAGCAGATGCTCGTACTCGGCTTCGTTCTCCCGATAGCGCCGCGCCGCGCTCGCCTGCCGTTTGAGCGAGCGTACCGAGCGCTCCACCTCGAGGATCACGTCCTCGAGCCGCTGCAGGTTGCCGTTCGCCTCCTCGAGCTTGATCTCGGCGACGCGCTTGCGCGCCTTGTACTTGGTGATGCCGGCGGCCTCCTCGATCAGGCGGCGTCGCTCCTGCGCCTTGCCCGAGAGGATCGACTCGACCTGGCCCTGCCCGATCACCGAGTAGGTGCGCAGACCGAGCCCGGTGTCCATCAGCAGGTCGCGCACCTCCTTCAACGACACGTGCTTGCCGTTGAGGCGGTACTGGCTCTCGCCGGTGCGGAAGACCCGGCGGCTGATCTCGATCTTGCCTTCGATCGCGGCGGCGATCGACGAATCGGCCTGCAGGAAGATGTGGACCTCGGCCATCCCCAGCGGCTTGCGGCTCTGCGCGCCATTGAAGATGACGTCCTCCATCTTTTCGCTGCGGAGGAACTTGGCGCTCTGCTCGCCCATGCCCCAGGTCAGGGCTTCGACGAGGTTCGACTTGCCGCACCCGTTCGGTCCCACGATCGCGGTGATGCCGGGGGAGAACGCGGTGGCGACCGGGTCGACGAAGGACTTGAAGCCGGAGATCTCGAGTCGGTCGAGGCGCAGCATGGATGTTCCGCAAGATACCAGACGGTTCGGCGGGCCGCTACCAGAGATTGTGGCCGGTCAGTCCCGAGCCACAATATCTTGTGGAAAACTCACCGTGACACAGCCTTGCGTGGCGGTTCGACGGCCACGCCGCCCCGGGCGCCGGACAGCAGCCAGTCGTAGTAGTAGGCCGCGAACAGGATCAGCGGCAGACCGAACTTGAACGGTAAGTCGAGCAGGTGCTTGCCCAGGCCCCAGAACGTCTGCGCGAAGGAGCCGTAGTGCGCCTGGCTCCAGTCGCCGAGCTGGGTGGCGAAGGCGAACTTCACCCAGAACAGCAGCAGGATGACGTGGAAGAACACCTGGATCAGGGTGGCCCAGCCGGTGCGCGCGAGCCGCGTCGTCAACGGCACGCCCGGCACCGCCATGAACATGGCCCACAGATAGACCATCGGAAAGTGGAGATCGGTGGTGCGCACCGAGTAGAGGAAGCCCTTCTTGGCGCTGTGGTCGTCGCGCGTGATCACCAGGTAGTGGATCTCCTGGTTGGCGCGCGTCTCGCTCTTCGGCGCGGGGTAGAGGTGCGTGACCGCAGGCCGCTCGGTCAGCCTCACCACCGTCTCGGCGCTCTCGCGCAGGAACCGGTTGTAGAACGGCGTGACCCCTATCCACAGCAGGACAGACGGAACTAGCCAGATCGCGACGTCGCGTAGGAACCGGGAGTAGGAGGACATCGACCGGTCGGCCGCGGCTCCTCAGGTCACGCCGCTTGCCGGGGCGGCAGCGCATAGCGCTGCGCCCAGAAGATCCACAGCAGGACGGCGAACAGGATGACCACGGTCTGCCACACCACCGTGTGCGAGCTGTCGAAGAACGACGGGAAGTAGACGCCGGTGAGGAAGAGCGCTACGACGCGGACGAGGTTGACGATCTGGATCCCGACCAAACCGATGCCGAGCCCGGCGAGTCGCGCCTTCCAGGACGCCGGGAACGACAGCGTCGCCGACAGGAAGATGATGAGCGCCTCGATGCCGTTGCATCCGTTCTCGATGTCGACCGCGAAGTTCTTGCCGTAGACCCGCGTGCCGTTCATCGTGGTCTCTTGCCCGAGCAGGTCGAGGATCGAAGCCGAGGCCTTGGCGATCGCCGCGGTGAAGGGCACGATCACGCCGTCGTTGACCGGCTGCCAGGCGATGAGGGCGAACCCGGAGCCGAGCAGCACGACGAAGAGGACCAGGAACTGGATCTCGCGCCGATAGGCGCGCCAGCCGGTGGGACGATCGGCGGGTGGAGTCGCTGTGGCCTTCGCCATGGTCGGTGGATTCTACAGTGACGTCCGCGGGCCGACACCAGCAGGCCGGCCAGTGGCGAAAACCGTCGGCTTAGCTGATACCATCGCGCCCGGCCAGCGCACCGTTTCCCCTTGACCCAGAGCACGCCACTTCTCGACGCCCGCCAGATGCGGCGCGTGTTGCGCCGGATGGCGGGCGAGATCATCGAGCGCAACCGCGATCTGCGGGAGTTGGTGCTGGTCGGCATCCGCACCCGCGGCGTTCCGATGGCCGAGCTCTTCGCGGCGGAGATCGAGCGCCTGGAGGGCGTCAAAGTGCCGATCGGCCACCTCGACATCACCATGTACCGCGACGACCTCGCGATGCGCTCGCAGCCGGTGGTCAAGGAGACCTGGCTGCCGGAGCCGATCGACGATCGCATCGTCGTGCTCTGCGACGACGTGTTGTTCACCGGCCGCACCATCCGCGCCGCGCTCGACGAGCTGATGGACTATGGCCGCCCGCGAGCGGTCCAACTGGTGACGCTGATCGATCGCGGTCATCGCGAGCTGCCGATCCAGGCCGACGTCGTGGGCCGCAAGGTGACGACCACTCCAGAGCAGCAGGTGAAGGTGAGCTTCGAGGAGCTCGACGGCGAGAGCAAGGTGGAGCTGGTCGATGAGGGAGCGTGAACGCCGTTGAAGCGCACGGTCTGGACGCGTAAGCACCTGCTCGGCACAGCCGACCTCGAGGTCGCCGAGATCGAGATGATCCTCGACTCCGCCGACTCGTTCCTGGAGGTCGCGCGGCGCCCGATCAAGAAGGTGCCGACGCTGCGCGGCCGCACGCTGCT
>DATAFT010000234.1:0-5855 GCA_036257295.1 Thermoanaerobaculia bacterium | reverse complement strand
CTCGAGCTGCGGCTGCGCCTCGTAAGGCTCGATCCGGAGCCGGGCGCGCGCTCCCGGGGCGAGCTGTGATGCGGCCGTCGCGTCGCCGTCGAGGATCGCCCAGCGAGCGACGCGCACGATCGCGGGATCGGGCTGGCCGAGCTCACCGGCCAGGACGCGCTCGACCCGCCAGCTCTCGACGACGAGCGCGCGGCGATACGGAGTGATCTCGTCGAGCGTGGGCACCCGCGCGCGCGCTTCGAGCACACCTTCGATCTCGACCGGCTCGACCCGCGGCGCGGCAGCGAGCCTGCCCAGGGCCTGCTGCGCGTCGGCGGCGATCTCGTCGGCGCCCAGCTCGCGCGCGAAGATCGCGAGATGGGAGACGAAGCCCCGGAAGCGCTCCGGCGCGCCGCCCTCCGCCCCGATCGTGAGCGCGCCGCTGCGCCAGGGATCGAAGTCACCGCTCCAGGCGGGTGACTCCGCGGGTTGGCCGTCGAGGTAGGCTCGCAGCCGTCCCGGCGAGTAGCTGAACGCGACGTGGTGCGGGCCGCTTCCGGGCAGTCGCGCGAGCCGCACCGGTGCGCCTCCGCCGCGACGGGTCTCGTTGGTGCGCAGCGCGATCTCGATGCTGTCGCCGGTCTGGGTGACGAGGATCCCGCGCTGACGCTGACCGCTCGACAGCGCGAGGATCGGACCGGCAGCATCGCTCGCCAGCGACGCCGGCTCGAGCACCATCTCGACCGTGACCGTGTTCGAGCCTCGCAGCTCGGCCGAGGTGCGCACAGCGTGGTCGGGATCCGCCTCGGCGAATCCACCCATCAGCCCCAGCCGGCCGCGCCGATCGGCCCAGGTCTCGCCGTGCTCGACGAGGATCTCGCTCGGGGCGTCCAGGGCGCGGCGGTTGGGCCGGTCCGCGCCCTCCCATACCCAGACCAGTCCCGCTGGAGAGGTCGGCCATTCTCCCGCTGCCGCTCGGCGCGGAGTCGGGCGAGGTCGCGCCGGCGCTTGCCGTCGCGGCGCGCTGGCGGGATCGCGCCAGACGTCGGGATAGCGGTCGACGGCTTCGTGCGCGGTGATGCGCACCGCGTCGGACACCGGGACGAGAGACACCGGATCGAGCTCGACCACGAACACGTCGTAGTCGGCGCGGAAGTGATCGTGAGCGTCGTTCGAGCCCGCGACCGCGAGCAGCGTGCGGTCGTGAGAGAGCATGGGAAAGTAGATATAGCCGCGATCGGCGGGAAGTCGGGCGTCGTGCTTGGCGAGGACCGTCCACGTGCTCCGGGTCGCGAGATCGACGGCATCGATGGGTCCGCCGGCTCCAGCGGTCCAGATGCCGGTGGTACCGTCCGACGACAGCCAGCCCTCGCAACCGCCGAACGGGGTCGCGAGCCGAATCGTTCCAGTGGCAGCGTCGAGCTGCGAGAAAGTCGCGGTCGACGATGTCGCCCAGCGCCCGGTCGGATCGACCAGGAACCCCTCACCGCGTTCGGGTCCATCGACGATTCGACGCTCAGCGCCGGTCGAGAGGTCGTGGTGGCGGGTGTCGCCGCTGGCGTCGATGTAGACCAGCCCATCCTCGCTCCACCACATCGCGGCGTGGTGACCGCCGTAGTGGCGCGCAGCGGGAACGAGCACCCGATCGCGCCCGCCCGCGGTGGGAATGAGGTGCAGCTCGCCGACCGTCTCGGGCGGTGAGTACTTACCTATGCCGCCGGGGATCGACAGGTAGACGACCCACTGACCGTCCGGTGACAGGTGAGCGCAGCAATGATCGCGACCGGGCTCCTCGGCGGAGAGCTGCGTCTCCGCGCCGCCCTCGAGCGCGCGCCGCCAGATCCGCGCGTCGCCGGTGCGGTCGGACTCCCATACCACCCAGCCCCGCCCGGCGATCGGCGCGGCGGACGCGGGCACCTCGTCGGCCGCGGGGGACGGTGAGCAGGCGAGCGCGATCGGGAAGGCCAGCGCGACGATTGCGCGACGCGTAGCGGCTACGGTCCTCACTTCAGGATCGTAGCGAATGGCGGCGCAGTGCTCAGCTACGCGAGCGCCAACTGACGACGAACAGGCCGGTCGAGCGGCTAACGAGCCGGCGGGGGCGGTTGCGCTTTGCTTCGACGCTCCATCAGCTCCCGGAACGTGGTCTGGATGATCTTCTCTTCCGCGATCACCCGCTTCAGCCTCGGGTCGAGCATGGCGTCGAGATCGCCCTGGCGCGTCGGTCCCGAGTCGGTGATGAAGGGGAACGTGGGCGAGGTCTCGGTGGCGTGCAGGATGATCATGGTGAGCCCGGGCTGCATCTGGCGAAGCGCGTCGCTGTAGCGCTCGACCTTCATCTCGCGCCACGCCTCGCGTGAGGCCTCGGTTCCGGCGCGCGCCGCCGCATGCGCCGCCACCTCCGCCGCCGGGTGCGCCAGGGTCTTGGCACCAGCGTCGGGGCGCCAGCCGTAGCTCACGTTGTGCAGATCGTCGAGCACCGGCAGCCCCGAGTCCCAGATGCGCTTGCCGACTTCGCCGGCCTGGGTGAATCGCTCGGGCACCGAGCCCTGCTCGGCCATGTACTGCGCGCGTAGCGCGGTGCGGTGACCGCCCGGGAACATGATCGGGATGCGCTCCTCGACGCCGACCTTGATGTAGCGCTCGAGCAGCTCCGGGGTGGCGAACAGAGTTCCCATGTGCGAGTCGAGGTGCGTGGGCTCGAATCCGAGCTCGCGGGCTCTCTTGATCTGCGCGCGGATCTCGGCCTCGACCTCATCGGGCGTCGCGTGCTGGACCACGCTCGCCACGTCGGGCCAGAGGCAGCCGCGCGGGTCGACCAGGCCCGGCGCCGCCGGCTTCCCGGTCAAGGGACCCCAGCAGTAGACGTCCCACTCGGCGGTGAGCGTGAGATGGAGGCCGGCGTCGATCGTCGGGGTCTTGCGCAGCTCGGCCGCGAACTCCGGGACCCAGGGGCACGGGATCATGACGCTGGTCGACGACGCCACCCCTTCGCGGATCGAGCGCAGCGCGCCGACGTTCGACTCGTGCGACATGGCCGCGTCGTCGACGTGGATGATCACCACGCGGTCGCCCGCCTTCCAGCCTAGACGCTCGGCGTAGGTCGCATCGGCGGCGAGAACCGGAGCACTCGAGACGACGGCGAGCGAAACCACGAGACCGGCAAGACGAGCTGCGGCGGCAGGCGACGACATACGCATGACGGACGTGCTACCTCCAGGTCGGGGTTCGACCCGACCCTATACCAACGCGCGCGAGCTGCCGCGCCTGCGGTCCGAGTCTCTCAGCGCTTGGCGCGGGGGTTGCAGGGCCAAGCTGCAGTTCGCGCACTGCCGGCGATCGGCAATGGGAGTTGGCAAATCATGAGCCTGGGCCTCGAATCGTTCCGTATCCCTTTGACCTGGCGCGAGTTGCTCAAGCGTACCCTCAAGGAGATGCGGGATGACGATTGCCTGGGGATAGCTGCTCAACTCGCGTACTACTTCTTCCTCGCATTGGTTCCCGCGTTCCTGTTCCTGATAGCTCTTGCCAGCTTTTTCCCTCTTCAAAACTTGACGGACGAGGTGGTGCGGGCGCTGCGGCCGATCGCCCCGGAGGAAGTCGTCGGCTTCCTGGCGGACCAGCTCAGGCTCATATCGAACAAGGACAGCGGCGGCCTTCTGACCCTGGGGTTCCTCATCGCCATCTGGAGCAGCTCGGCGGCGGTCGTCGCGATCATCAGCGCCCTCAACCGCGCCTATGACATCGAGGAGGGCCGCCGTTGGTGGAAGGTGCGGGTCACGGCGATCGGGCTCACCTTCGCGCTGGCGATCATGATCCTGCTGTCGTTCTCGCTGATCGTCGCCGGACCGACGGCGGTCGACTGGCTGGCGGCGAAGATCGGACTCGGATCGTTCTTCGCCGTAGCGTGGAACGTCATCCGCTGGCCGCTGGCGTTCCTCATTGCCTCGACCGCGATCGGTCTGGTGTACTACTTCGCTCCCGATGCCGAGCAGGAATGGGTATGGATCACCCCCGGCGCCGTGATGGCGACGACCCTGTGGATCCTGGTATCGCTGGGGTTCAAGCTCTACGTGTCCAACTTCGGCAACTACGACAACGCCACCTACGGCGCGATGGGCGCCGTGATCGTGCTGATGCTGTGGTTCTATCTCTCGAGCCTGGCCATCCTGTTCGGCGCGGAGCTGAACTCGGAGATCGAGCACGCCTCGCCGCACGGCAAGGAGCCCGGTGAGAAGGTTCCGGGACAGCGGAGGAAGATCGGCCGCGCCGCGGCGCGCGCCTATGACGAACGGCTCAAGCGCCGCACCCTGCAGCACGCTTAGAATTCTGCCGAAGTGCCACGATTCGTCGAAGACAGGTTCTTCGTCACCTGTCCCTATTGCGGTGAGACGGTCGAGATCTACCTCGAGCCGGACACCGAGGGCACTCTGGTCCAGGACTGCGAGGTGTGTTGCAACCCCTGGCGCATTCGGGTCTCCGATGACGGCGAAGAGCGCGCCGTGTACGTGACCCGGGCCGACGGCTCCGAGTGAGCGAAGGACTAAGGGGCGTTCGAGGCGTCGGCCAGGATCTTGCGCAGCGCGTTCACTTCCTCGTCCCCCAGCTGCAGCTGCTTGGCCAAGCGAGCCAGATAGTTCTGTTCGGCCTTGGTGTCGGCGCTGATCGCCATCTCGGACGCTAAGTACACGTCGCGCCTGAGCGCCGGTGTGGTGGCCTTGGCGGCGAGCGTCGCCAGGTCGAGCGGCTTCTCGAGCTCGGCGAGCAGGACACCCTTCTCGGTCTGGTCGAGGCCGGATTCCTCCATGGTGCGAACGATGCGCTCGCGCTCCTCGGCGTCGAGCTCGTAGTCGGCGTTGGCGGCAGCGATCATCGCCTGGATCATGAGGAGCGCTTCCTGCTCCTTGCCGGCGGAGGTGGGCGGAGGTGGAGGGAGCGGCGGCAGCGGTGGTAGCGGCGGCGAGGCGGTCGCGCCCCGAGCCGCCGCCGGCGAAGTCGCCACCGTGCCGGCCCCGCCGGGCGCCGGCGTTACCGGCGGTGCACCCGTGAATGACTGAGCGCCCGCCTTCTGCTGCTTGGCGAAGTGATCGAACGCGGCGATGGCGACGCCGAGCGCGCCCATCCCGAGCATCCCCTTCATGCCGGGGCCGAGCAGCGAGCCGCCGCCGCCGCGCCTAACGTGGCGCCGGTGCCGGCCCATTCCCGAGCCACCCATCAGGGCGTCGCGCACCAGCGCGCCGAGGATGCGTTCAGGGTTCATCGTCGAGTCTCCTTCGTAGGATCCATCGCCTCAGGCTAACAAGGAAACGGCACGGATTTTCTTACGTAGCAGATCGCCGCCGGTTCAGGCGTGGAGCCACCCCAGCCAGCCGGCGGCGATGGCGAGGGTCGCGATGGTGACCGGAATTCCCACCCGCGCGTGCTCGCGCCAGCCGATGACGATCCCCTGCCGCCCCCCGGCATCGACCACGATGATGTTGGCGATGCTGCCGACGATCAACAGATTGCCGGCGAGCGTAGAGGCGAGCGCCAGCACCGAGCCGGCGGCGGGATGCTCGGCGAGCGGCAGGAGCAGCATCACCGCCGGCACGTTGGAAACCAGATTGCTCAGGATCACGATCAGCGCGAAGAGCCAGCGGGGGTCGTGCGCGTCGACTCCGTTCGCTCCGAGCGTCGCGATCGTTTTCTCCATCGCCCCGGTCCCCTCGAGCGCTTGGTTGACGACGAACAGCCCGGCGAAGAGGACGAGCAGCTGCCAGTCGACCAGCCCGAGCATCTGGCGCGAGTGCATCTTGCGACTGCAGAGGAGGATGCCAGCGCCGGCGAGCGCCACCAGGGCGCGCGGCCAGTCGGTGAACAGGAACGCGGCGAGCAGG
>DATAFT010000228.1:0-7047 GCA_036257295.1 Thermoanaerobaculia bacterium | reverse complement strand
GAAGCTGGTCGAGGACTTCTTCGGCAAGGCTCCGCACAAGGGAGTCAATCCCGACGAGGTGGTCGCGATCGGCGCCGCGATCCAGGGCGGCGTGCTCGCGGGCGACGTCAAGGACGTGCTGCTGCTCGACGTGACCCCGCTGTCACTCGGCATCGAGACGCTGGGCGGCGTCGCCACCAAGCTGATCGACCGCAACACCACGATCCCGACGCGCAAGAGCGAGATCTTCTCGACCGCGGCGGACTCGCAGACGTCGGTCGAGGTCCACGTGCTCCAGGGTGAGCGCGAGATGGCGCAGGACAACCGCACGCTGGGTCGGTTCCACCTGGTGGGGATCCCGCCGGCGCCGCGCGGCGTGCCGCAGATCGAGGTCGCCTTCGACATCGATGCCAACGGCATAGTCAACGTCTCGGCCAAGGACCTGGGGACCGGCAAGGAGCAGAAGATCACCATCAGCGGCTCGAGCGGTCTCGGTGAGGGCGACATCAAGCGCATGGTCAAGGACGCCGAGGAGCATGGCGCCGAGGACAAGGAGCGCCGGGCCAAGGCGGAGGCGCGCAATCGCCTCGACAGCCTGGTGTACTCGACCGAGCGATCGCTCGGCGAGCACAAGGACAAGCTGTCGCCCGACGATCTCGGCAAGCTCGAGGACGCGCTGGCTGACGCCAAGCGGGCGCTCGAGAGCGGCGACGCTGCCGGCATGGAAGCGGCCGCCAAGAAGCTGACCGAGGCATCGCACAAGCTGGCCGAGCACTTGTACTCGCAGCAGGCGCAAGGGCCGGGGCCGGGCGGGCCTGGTGGAGCGCCGGGACCGGGCGCAGCGCCAGGTGGCGGGCAGGGCGACGAGGTGATCGACGCCGAGTACGTCGACGTCGATAAAAAGTGACGTCACAGGCAGGACAGCACCAGGCTGAACGGTGATGTCACCAGTAGGGGAGCAGTTCTTGTGGAGCCTTTCGGCTCCACGGCCGTCACTCGCGAAGCGGCAGCCGCTTCGCGAGAGTGGCCTGCTCCCTGCTGCGCCCAATGAAGCGGAGCATCGATGGCGAAGACACGTCGCAAGCACCTGATGATCAGCGCGGTCGCGGAACGCTTCGAGATCCATCCGCAGACGCTTCGTCTGTACGAGCGTGAAGGTCTGCTGCGCCCGACGCGCAGCGCCGGCAACACGCGGCTGTACGACGAGGAGTCGCTCGATCGCCTGGAGACCATCCTCGCGCTCACTCGCGACATGGGTGTCAACCTGGCCGGCGTCGAAGTCATCCTCGAGCTGCGCGACCAGATCGCCGCGTTGCGCCGTCGCGTCGAGGACCTCGAGAAGACCGTGCGCGAGGAAGGCGAAGGCTCGGTGCGAGTGCGTCGCGCCTTCGCGCTCGTACGCGTCAAGGGCGGGCCGCTCGTGAAGCGTTAGCGAACGCGCCGTCCTCGGCGCCAAAAAAAAATCAGAGCGAAGGCGTGGTAAACACCACGCCCTTCGCTCTCGGATCGCGTGTTACCATCGCCGCGTGCCGCCACTCGGAGACGCGCCCGAGGTGTGCCGCGACTGTGGCGGCACCGGTTGGGTGTCGAGCACCACGCAACCTGGCCGGGTGACACGCTGTTCCTGCCGACGGCGCGCCGACGCTGAACGGCTCCTTCGCGACGCCAACGTTCCAGCCCGCTATCGCGACTGCACCCTGGGCGCCTACAGCCTCTCTCCGCTCGAGGAAGGCGCGAGCCAGCGCGGCTACTTCCGCGTCAACGACGATCCTCAGCTCCTGCGCGCGGCGATCGCCTGCAAGCGCTACGTCCAGGATTTCTTGAGCGACAGCGCCGACCTGCGATTCCGCGACAGCGGACTGCTGTTCTACGGTCCGCCCGGCGTCGGCAAGACGCATCTCGCCGCCGCGGTGCTGCGCGAGCTGATCCTCAACTACCGCTGCCGCGGCCGCTTCGTCGACGTCACCTCGTTCACGCAGGACCTGCAGAGCGCGATCGATCCCGATGCTCCCTTCTCGCGCAACGAGCTGCTGGAGCCGATCGAGAGCGCCGAGGTGCTGGTGGTCGACGAGCTGGGTGCGCAGTCGCTGCGGCCGTGGGCCGCCGACGTGCTGTACGACCTGGTCAATCGCCGCTACGCGCGGCGCCTGCCCACGCTGTTCACCACCAACTACCGCCTCGACGATGCCGCTGGGCGCGCTGAATCGCTCACCGCCGACCGTGCGGTCGCGGGCTTCGAGGGCAGCGACCGTGACTCGTCGGGCCGGGCCCGCGATCTCCAGAGCGCCGGGATCCTGTCGCGACGCATCCCGGGCATGCTGGTCAGCCGGCTGTGGGAGATGACGCAGGTGATCAGCCTCGACGCCGTCAAGGACTTCCGCATGGAGGTGCGCGCTCATCAGCATCTGGCGTGAGGGCCGACCCGGTTGGCTGCTCTCGAGCCCCCCCCACCCCAACCGGGGATGGGCCAGTCTCGTGCTGACGATCGCCGCGGCGCTGGGCGGCGCCGCCATCGCGGCGAAGTCGAGCGACCTCGCCGGCGCCTCCCTGCCTCCTCCCTATCGCGGCGCAGCGGGATCGATCGTCGTCCGCGTCGGTCTCGAGACCGATCTCCGTCGCGTCTCGATACCGTGCTGCGAGCGGGTGTGGGTCGAGCACGGCGGGACGCGGCGCTCGATCGCCGGCGGCTTCGAGGTGACGCCGGGCGGTGAAGCGAAGAAGCCGATCTACAAGCTGCAGGCGGGGGCCCTCAAGGACGAGGATCAGGCGAGACTGCTGGCGCGCTCGCTCGAGCGCTCGACCGGCGCGCCGGCGCAGGTCAGCTTCGACGTCGCTTCGTCGCTCTATCGCGTGCGACTGGGCCGCTTCGAGACGCGCGACGCCGCTGATCGCCTCGCTCACCGCCTGGTCGATCAGGGCATCGACGGCACCTGGGTCGCCGTCGAGGGGGGAGGACTCGAGCACGCCGCGCTGATGCTCGCCGACGGCGAGCCGCGCGCGACGCGCGAGGCGGAAGGTCGCTGGCTGGTGGTCGAGCCGGACGCGGAGTCCGGCGTGCGGGTCGAGCGCGGGCGATTTCGCGGGCGCATCCTCGTCTATCTCAACGATCGCGGGCTGCTCAACCTGATCGACGAGCTGCCGCTCGAGGACTATCTGCGCGGCGTGGTGCCGGTCGAGATGGGCCCCGAGCTCTACGACAGCCTGGATTCGCTCAAGGCGCAGGCGGTGGCGGCGCGCACGTACACGGTGCGCACGCTCGGCGGGTTCATCGACGAAGGCTTCGACCTCTGCGCGTCACCGCGCTGCCAGGCCTACGGCGGAATGAACGCGGAGCACCCGCTCTCCAATCGCGCGGTGGCCGAGACCGGCGGCGAGATCGTGCTGTACCACGGCGAGATCGCCGATGCGCTCTACAGCGCGTCGTGCGGCGGCAGCACCGAGAACGTCGAGGTGGTGTTTCCGCAGCGTCACGGCGAGCACCTGCGCGCGGTGCCCTGCGCGGAGCGCGGAGCGGTTCGCATCGCGACCGGCTCGCCTCCGATCGCCGGCTCCTACTCCCATCGGATCCTCGAACTGCTGGACGAGCGGCGATCGCGATCGGCCAGCGGGGAGCGAACGGGGCCCGTGGCGCTGCACCAGGCGCGCATCGAGGCGCTGGTCGAGCGCGCGGGCCTCGCGGTTCCGGGCGGAACGCTCCGCTCGCTCGAACGGTCGGAGGTGCGCCGGTATCTGCAATCGGCGCTCGACCTCGCGCTCGACGCCACCGTGCTGCGCGATGCGCCGCCCGACCCTGCGACCGAAGCCGCCTGGAGCCCGGAGGAGCGCCGGCTGCACGCGCGTTTCTCCGCCAACGCCATCGCCGAGCGCCCGACCGTGAGCGAAAGCGAGATGGAAGACGCCACGCTCGACGCCGCTCGCCTGCTCGGCGTCGCTCGCGAGGAGCGCGCGTACTTTCTAGGCTACGGCCCCGGTGGGCTCGAGGTGAGGGCCGGCGACGAGCGCCGCCTGGTCCCGCTGCCGCCGGCGGTCGCCACCTTCGCGCGCAGCGGCGGCGAGCTTCGCGGCGCAGCCTTGGAGCTGGCGCCGGGCGACCGACTGCGACTGATGTGGAGCGGCGACCGGCTGATCGCGCTCGCGAGCGATCACGAAGGCGCCGCCGGACCCACTCAACAGCCCACGCCCTGGACCGTGTTCCGGGGCGAGGACGAGTTGCGCCATTCGATCGCGAACCTCTACCCGGGGTTCGCCCTGCGCGATCTCGAGGTGGTGTCGCGCGGGGTGTCCGGCCGCGTGGGCTCGCTGCGCCTCCTCGGTGAGGGCAGGGACACCGTGGTCTTGGAAGGCCTCGCCGTGCGCTGGACCCTGGGCACGCCGGAGACCTGGTTCGACCTGCGCCGCGGCGTCGAGGCCGGGCGTCGCGGATGGGTGCTCGAAGGTCGCGGCCGCGGTCACGGCGTGGGGATGTGCCAGCTCGGCGCCGTCGCGATGTCACGTCGAGGGCACACCTACAAGGAGATCCTCGCCCACTACTACGCGGGCGCGCGGCTGGGCCGCCTGCTCGGGTCGCCGGCGGATAGCGTGTCGACGATCCTCCCCGCCGCGGAGCGCGCCGGCGCTCCGACGGCCCGCGGATAGCCGCGAAATGCCGTCGCAGCAGGTCGGGCTCGAGCGCTTGGTCGAGGGCATCCGCGCCCGCGAGTGGCGCTCGCTCGGGCGCGGCCTCTCGATGCTCGAAGACGGCGCACCGGAGGCCGGCGCGCTGGTGGGCCGGCTCTATCCCTCGACCGGCCGCGCCTTCGTGATCGGCGTGACCGGACCTCCAGGCTCGGGTAAGAGCACCCTGGTGCGCGGCCTCGCGCGCTCGTATCGCGGCTCCGGTCGCACGGTCGGGATCATCGCCGTCGATCCCACCAGTCCGTTCACCGGCGGCGCGCTCCTGGGCGATCGCGTGCGGATGCAGGACCTCGCCACCGACCGTGATGTCTTCATCCGCTCGATGGCGACCCGCGGCGCGATGGGGGGCCTGGCGCCGACCACGCGCGACGCAGTCGATCTGCTCGACGCCGCCGGCTTCGACCCCATCCTGGTCGAGACCGTTGGCGTCGGCCAGGACGAGGTCGACGTGATGCGCACCGTCGACGCGGTGGCGGTGGTCACCGTGCCGGGGCTCGGCGACGAGATCCAGGCGATCAAGGCCGGCATCATGGAGATCGCCGACGTCTTCGTCGTCAACAAGGCGGACCGCCCCGGCGTCGAGCGCGCGATTCGCGACCTCCAGTTCGCGCTCGAGCTCGCCGAGGAGAGCCGCCGCGACACGCCGATCGTCCAGACGGTGGCGAGTCGCGACCAGGGTCTCGACGAGCTGCGCGACCGCCTCGACCGCTGCCGCGAACGGCTGATGGCGAGCGACGAGCTCACGCGCCGTCGCTTCGAGCACCTGCGCCTGCGCGTCGAGAGCCTGCTCGAACGGCGCATCCTGCGCGCCGCCCGCGAGTCGCTCGACCTCGAGTCGGAGCTGCACGAGGCGGCCCGCCACAAGGAAGATCCGTACAGCCTCGCCGACCGCATCTTCAGGCGAGTCGTGAAATCGGGGACAGTCACCTAATATTCCGAAATGAGTACTCTGTCACCGCATTTCGGGGGACGCACATGATCAGGAACGTCGAGCACATCGGCATCGCGGTGAGATCGATCGAAGAGGCGCGTGGCTTCTACGAATCGCTCGGCCTCGCCATCGATCACATCGAGGAGGTGCCGGAGGAGGGCGTGCGCGTCGCGTTCGTGCCGTGCGGCGCGACGCGCCTCGAGCTGCTCGAGCCGACGCGGCCGGACTCGCCGGTGGCGAAGTTCCTGGAGAAGCGCGGCCCTGGGATTCATCACCTCTGCCTGGAGAGCGACGCCATCGACGAAGACGACGCCCAGCTGCGCCGCTCGGGAATGGAGCTGCTGCGGCAGCGTCCGACCATCGGGGCGGGCGGCGCGCGCGTTCAGTTCGTGCACCCCAAGTCGAGCGGGGGCATTCTGCTCGAGCTGTCCCAGCCGCGGGAGGAGCCGGCCCACGCGTCGAAAGGAGAGGGCCGGGGCGGAGGATGATCGAGCCCGGAAACCTGGTGCTGGTTCACCTGTCGAGCCCGCCCGAGCAGTTCTGGGGCGTGCTCGAGGACCTCTCGCCCGCGGGGGTCACCTTCCGCGGCCTCAACGTCGGCAGCTTCGAGGACTTCCTGGCGCAGGCGGCGACCGGCGACGAGGTCGCGCTCGGCTTCTCGACGATCTTCGTGCCGATGTTCCGCGTCGAGCGGATCTACCTCGACGAGCAGGTGGGCGTGGTGCTGAGCTACCGGCAGCGTTTCGAGGGACGCGTCGGTCGTTCGGTCGAGGCGTACCTGGCAGAGCCGGGCGACGGCGACGACACGCCGCCGTCATAGAAGGGGCCGCCCCTCCGCCCTGCCGGGAGCAGGCAAGCTGCGCCGCTTCTAGAACAGGACGTTGGCGACGAAGTACTCGGCGGGGGTGGTGCCGCCGCTGGCGAGCAGCTCCGCCTGCTCGGGAGTGAGCACGAACTGCCCGGCGCGAGATCGCGTGCCGGTCGCCATCGCGAGCTCGAGCCCCCGCACCTCGGGCCACGCCCGACGAAGCTCGAGCAGCACCGCAGCGCTCGACTTGAGGGCCTCGTACACCTCGCCGCGGGTACCGGTGACGATATCGATCAGCACCCGGTTCGCCTCCGTGCCCTGGTAGGCGGCGGCCGCCTCCAACCCGTGACTCTCGAGCAGCGACTCGATCAGCGCTGCGCGCGCTGGTGGTGTGAGCTGGCGGCGCGTGGAGCCGAGGAAATCCACGTTGCCCGCGGGCGTGTAGCGCAGCGAGCGCGAGGTGTTCTCCGCCAGCGGAGCGGGAGTTGGCAAAGTGGAGCGCTCGCGCATCAGGTCGGCCACGGTGCGAGCCTGCTTCAGGGCCGCGGCCTCCTCGTCCTGGACGCGGTCGATCACCTTCGCCGACCCTCGCACCATCTTGCTCATCGCCTCGGTCTTCTCGAGATCGACCGCCGCGAGCGGAATGGCGGTCTCC
>DATAFT010000223.1:0-3617 GCA_036257295.1 Thermoanaerobaculia bacterium | reverse complement strand
GCGGTCGACGCTCCCGCCGCCAAGGAAGTGCGTCTGTTCGGTCTCGCCGACTGGGTGGTCGAACGGTTCGCGTCGCGCCGCCGCCGCTTCGCCGAGATCCTCTACCAGGAGCGCAGGCTGCGGCAGCGGCCCCTGGGATGGAGCCTCGCGCTGATCATCGGCGCCAACGCGATCGTGTTCGCGTCGCTCGCCCGGTCCGCGGCGGCGGGCACCTTGTCGCTCTCGCAGCTCGTCGTCTTCGCCAGTGCCGCCGTCGGCTGCGCCTCGCTCGCGTTCGGGGAGTTCGACTGGTGGTTTCGCGGCAGCGCGCAGCCCATCCCCAAGGTGCTCGACCTCGCGTGCTCGATGGCTCCTGCCGGCCAGGTCGCACTCGGGACACGGCCGGCGGCGGGGCTGCCGGCGCGCGAGATCCGCTTCGACGGCGTGCGCTTCGCCTATCCGGGTACCGACATCCAGGTGCTCGACGGGTTCGATCTGGTGGTCGCCGCGGGACAGTCGCTCGCGATCGTCGGCCCCAACGGCGCCGGGAAAACGACACTGGCGAAGCTGCTGTGCCGGCTCTACGAACCACAGGGTGGAGCGGTTCGAGTCGATGGCGTCGATCTGCGCGAGATCGACCTGGCGGGTTGGCGAGCGCGCCTCGCCGCAGTCTTCCAGGACTACGTGCGGTACGAGCTCACGTTGCGCGAGAACGTAGCTCCGGGGGGCGCCGACGATCGGCAGATACAGCGCGCGCTCGAGCTCGCGGGCGCCGGCGAGCTCGCCTCGCTCGACACCGTGCTGTCGCGGCAGTACGAAGGCGGTACCGATCTCTCGGGCGGCCAGTGGCAGCGGGTCGCATTGGCCCGCGCGCTGCTCGCGGTCGAGCGCGGCGCCGGCGTCATCCTGCTCGACGAGCCAACCGCGCAGCTCGACGTCCGCGGCGAGGCCGAGATCTTCGATCGCATCCTGGAGGCGACGCGCGGGCTCACCACCATCCTGGTGTCGCACCGCTTCTCGACCGTGCGCCACGCCGATCGCATCTGCGTGCTCGAGCACGGCAAGGTGGTCGAGCTCGGATCGCACGACGAGCTGATGGCGAAGGGCGGGCGGTACCGCCACATGTTCGACCTGCAGGCGTCGCGTTTCTACGTCGAGCCGACCGAGGAGACGGAGGCCGCCGGTGGCGCGTGACCGCGACCTGCCTTCGATGCCCGCGGCGCTCGCACATTCGATCCGGTTCGCCTACCGGGCAGAGCCGAAGCTCCTGCTGGTGTCGTTCGCGTTGGTGGTGTCGTCGTGGATCCCCGACGCGTTCGGCGCGCTCTGGCTCAAGCTCCTCGCCAATGGCGCCGTCGCCGGCGACGGGCGGCGCGTGGCGTGGGCGGCCGCAGGGCTGGCGGGCTCGGGCGCCGCGGCCTGGCTGCTGCGCATCGCCGGCGACCGGGTGCACTTCCTGTTCCGCGAGCGCGCGACCATCGCGATCGAGGCGCACGTCGCGCGGCTGCAGGCCACGGTGGCGTCGATCGAGCATCACGAGCGGCCCGAGTACCTCGATCGGCTGCAGATCCTGCGCGACCAGGCGTTCCTGCTCAACCACCTCTATCACTCGTTCATGAGCACGGTGGGCTCGGTGGCGCGGCTCGCGATCACTGTCGTGCTGCTCGCCAGCGTGCACCCCGCGCTGATCGCGCTCGCGCTGTTCGCGGTGCCGACCGTGGTGGTGGCGTCGTGGCGGGCGGGCACCGAGCGCAAGGTGTGGGAGCTGGTCGCCGCTGGACGACGGCTCGATCGCCACCTGCTCGGCCTGGGGACGACGGCCGGCCCCGCCAAGGAGATCCGTCTCGCCGGCATCGGCGATCGACTGGCGCGGCTGCGGTGGTCGACCTGGGAGACCTGGTACGGCAAGATCGCGAGGAACCGGACCGCGAGCGCGTTCTGGGCGGCGCTCACGTGGGCGCTCTTCGGAGCGGCCTACGTCGGCGCGATCGTCGCCGTCGCCACCGTGCTCGGCGGCACCGCGGGCGACGTGCTGCTGGTCCTCGCGGCGGGCGCCAACCTGTCGCGATATCTCGGCATGACCGCGGCGCAGGCGGACTTCCTACGCTGGTGCGTCGACGCCGCCAGCCGGCTGGTGTGGCTCGAGCGCTACGCCGACGCCCACCGGCGTCGAGCCGACGCGCAGGTGCCAGCGCGCATCGAGCGCGGCATTCGGGTCGAAGGCGTGTCGTTCCAGTATCCCGGCACCGACAAGTGGGTTCTGCGCGACGTCGATCTCGAGCTTCCCGCCGGCGCGGTGGTCGCCATCGTCGGCGAGAATGGCGCGGGCAAGACCACGCTCGTCAAGCTGCTGTGCCGCTTCTACGAGCCGACTGAGGGACGGATCACCGTCGATGGCGTCGATCTCGCGCGACTGCCGGCCGAAGGTTGGCGTGAGCGGCTGGCTGGCGCATTCCAGGACTTCATGCGGTTCGAGCTTCGTGCGCGGACCACGGTGGGAGTGGGCGACCTGACGCGGGTCGAGGATCAGGCCGCGGTCGAGACCGCGGTCGAGCGCGGCGGCGCCGGCGACGTGGTCAAGCGCCTGCCGCGCGGTCTCGACACCCAGCTCGGTCCGACCTGGCGTGAAGGCGTCGAGCTTTCGTTCGGTCAGTGGCAGAAGCTCGCCCTCGCGCGCGGGTTCATGCGCGACGAGCCGCTGCTGCTGGTGCTCGACGAGCCCACCGCGGCGCTCGACGCCGAGACCGAGCACGCTCTGTTCGAGCGTTTCGCCGCGGCGTCGCGAGCCGAGACCGCGGCCGGCCGGGTCACTGTGCTGGTCTCGCACCGCTTCTCGACGGTGCGCATGGCCGACCTCATCGTCGTGCTCGACGGCAGCCAGGTCGGCGAGCAAGGGTCGCACGACGAGCTGATGGCGCGCGGCGGGCTCTATGCGGATCTCTACGGCATCCAGGCCCGCGCCTATGCCTAGAGTCGGTAGGAGGTTGGGATCGCGTCAGAGTCCGAGTGTTTGGCGCGTCTTGCGCGGCAACTTCTCTGCGACCAGTCGGTGCGACTCGGCGATCAACCCCTGGAGGGTGGCGAGCGGCATCTTCTTGCGATCGGTGACGCTCAACCAGTGATGGCGCGCCATGTACGGCGCGGGAATGACGCCGTTGTGGCCCGCCATGGCATCGAAGACGACGGGATCCACCTTGAAGCTGACCGGCTCGCAGTCGGGAAGCGGCATCCCCGCGAACATCTTGCCGCCGACCGAGAAGATGAGGTCGTTGCCCCATTTCACGTCTTCGGTGGCGCCGGGGAGGGCGCGGCAGAACGAGATCAGCGGATCGACGGGAGCCTTCCCGGCGCGCTTTCGAGGTTTGTCGGGCGGGGTCAAATTGGTGACAGGTTACTAATTCCGGGATAACTCCGGGAATTAGTAACCTGTCACCAATTTCCAATCAGAAGTTCTTGTCGACCAGCTCCGCGCCGTCGTCGAAGACGAGACCGATGCCGGGGCAGTACATCTTCTCGCTCTGAGAATTCTTGCTGTCGAGGGGGCTGGTCTCGATCACCTCGACGCAGCCCTCGATCTCGACCTCTCCTTCGCCGACCAGGTCGAACTCGAGGTCGAGGTTCATCCTGGTGTTCTCGCC
>DATAFT010000186.1:0-6832 GCA_036257295.1 Thermoanaerobaculia bacterium | reverse complement strand
CGACTACAAGGACGAGTACCGCTTGGTGATCGCCACGCCGAACTCGCCCACGCGCGTGTGGTCCGAGGCCGACGACCAGTACCTCCAGAACATCGTCGACTTCGTCACCGCGCAGATCGGCGCCGAGAACATCGAGGCCTTTTGGCTGGTCGGACACTCGCAGGGCGGCATGACGTCGAACCGGCTGATTCGCACCGACTACTTCAAGACCAAGGTCGACGGCTGGCTGAGCTTGTCCGGCGGTCGCCTGGGCGGCAATCCCGGCCGCAGCGCCACCTTCGCCCCCACTCGACCAGCAACCACCGGAGCGGCGGCGTCCTCAGCACCGCCAGCGCCCGGCTCGACCGGCCCAGGCAGCAGCGCGTTCGCCGCCGCGATGGCTGCGCTGCGCGAGCCGCCGGATGCGGATATCTCGTTCATCTACACGACCGGCGAGCGCGAGGTCGACGACAAGGGCGTGCCGGAGACTTCCGATTGGGCGACGAAGTACGCGTGCGGCGCGCGCCGCGAAGGTACCGAGATCGTCGACGCCAAGGCGGGCTACGTCTACGACAGCAGCCGGTTGAACCTGATGCGCCCGGGCTGGGGTCTACTGCCCGCACCCGGCAAGGCCAAGGCGTACTCGTTTCCCGACTGCAAGGACGGCAGAGTGGTCGCCGATGTCGTTCGCCTCGAGAAGGGTCACACCGAAGGGCTCGAGCCGGTCGTCACCGAGGAGCTGATCAAGTTGATGCTGTCGGCCAGGGGCGGCAAGCTGCGGCAGGGTTCGGCATCGCCGGCGCAACCGAGCGGGGCCAACTGAGCGATCGACCGGGACTAGGATCGATCCACGGTCTGGTTCGACGCCTCGGCCTCGATCTCGGCCAGGTCGTTGTCGACCATCATCTCGACCAGGGTCTCGAAGCTGGTGGTGGGAGTCCAGCCCAGGCGCTCGCGCGCCTTGGTGGCGTCGCCGATCAGAGCGTCGACCTCGGCGGGGCGGAAGAACTCGGGATCGATCTCGACTAGGACGCGGCCGTCGGCGGCGTGGCCCTTCTCGTCGAGCCCGGCGCCGCTCCAGCGCAGCGGCAGACCGACCCGCGCGAAGGCGAGATCGCAGAAGTCACGAACCGAATGGGAGCGGCCGGTGGCGACCACGTAGTCGTCCGGCTCTTCGACCTGCAGCATCCGCCACATGGCGTCGACGTAGTCGGCGGCGTAGCCCCAGTCGCGCTTGGCCTGCAGATTGCCGAGTCGCAGCCGCTGGTCCAGGCCCAGCTTGATGCGAGCGACGCCGCGCGTGATCTTGCGCGTCACGAAGTTCTCGCCGCGGCGCGGCGACTCGTGATTGAAGAGGATGCCGTTCACCGCGAAGATGCCGTACGACTCGCGGTAGTTGCGCGTGAGGTGGTAGGCGAAGACCTTGGCGGCGGCGTAGGGGCTGCGAGGATGAAAGGGTGTGGTCTCGCGCTGCGGCACCTCCGCGGGCCGGACTTTGCCGAACATCTCGGAGGACGAGGCCTGATAGAAGCGCGCGCCGAGGCCGAGCTGGCGGATTCCCTCGAGCAGCCTGACCACCCCGACCCCGGCGGATTCGCTGGTCTCCTCCGGGATCTCGAACGAGATGCGCACGTCGGACTGCGCGGCGAGGTTGTAGACCTCGTCGGGTCGCACCGCACCCAGGACGCGATGCAGGGAGCCGCTGTCGCCGAGATTGCCGTGCGCGAGTCGAAAGCGCCCACTCGCCGCCGCCGGGCCGTTCGCCAGATGCCGGATCCGGCTGGTGTTCGAGTCGGACGAGCGACGCACCAGGCCCCACACCTGGTACCCCTTGTCCAGCAGAAACTCGGCGAGGTACGAGCCGTCCTGCCCGGTGACCCCCGTGATGAGCGCTTTCTTCAACCGACCTCCCGTCGGATCGCCTCGTGGTGGGCGCCGAGCGCGTCGATCAACGCGTCGAGGCTGCGCGCGCCGGCCTGGAACATCCCGGTGGCGTTGACCGCGACCCCGTCGAAGCCGGCATCCCGCAGTCGGCCGGCGACGGCGGCCACCTGCTGTGGCTCCGCCCAGAAGCGCTTGGCCGCGGTGTCATCGCTACGCGGCGGCGGCGCCGCCTGCGACTGGAACCCGAGCGCGGCCGGGTCGCGCCCCGCCTCTTCGGCGCTCCGCTTCACGGTGTCGACGTCGCGGCGCGCCTGTTCGAGGTCCGCCGCCGCGCGCGCGGCGAGCCATCCGTCGCCCAGGCGCCCGGCGCGCCGCAGCGCCGCCGGTGTCGAGCCGCCGATCCAGATCGGCAGCCTCGCTCCCTGCGGGGGCTTGGGCTCCATTGCGATCGCCTTCATCGGGTAGAAGGGACCGGGCGCGTCGACCGGATCCTCGCTCCAGTAGCGGCGCAGGAGCGCGATGGCTTCGTCCATGCGCGCGCCGCGCTCGCTGAAGTCGACGCCCTGCGCGTCGTACTCGGACTCCTGCCAACCCACGCCGACCCCCAGCCTAACCCGGCCTCCCGACAGCGTATCCAGCGTCGAGATCTGCTTCGCCACCAGCGTCGGATGACGCTGGGGAAGCACCAGCACCTCGGTGCCGAGGCCGACCTTGCGCGTCACGGCGGCGCAGTAGGCGAGCGTCATCAACGCTTCGAGGATCGGCATCTTGGGCGGGTAAGGCCCGGCGGGACGGCCGTCCGCCGGATGACCCATCACCACGTGGTCGAACATGTCGAGCTGGTCGTAGCCGATGTCCTCGATCGCCTGGGCGAGGCGGATCGCGCCCTGCGGGCCTTCGCGGTAGACGACGCTGGGGAACTCGACGGCGATCTTCACATCCCCTCCAGACCGAGAATCGCAGTCTAGCTCGAACCGCCGGCATGCAATGAGCAGTTGAACTCGCCGACACTCGCTAATATCTGCGGGTGCGATCGACAGCGACGGCAGCTCTTCGAGGTCTCCCTGCGCCTCCCCGACCCACTGCGCTACCAACCGCGCTGACCTCGCTAGTCGGACGCGAGCGGGAGCTCGACGACCTCGAGCCGCTGATCACGGCTTGTCGATTGGTGACGCTAACCGGTCCGGGAGGCAGCGGCAAGACGCGTCTGGCGCTCGAGCTCGCGCGCCGGTATGCGGGTTCGGTCGCCTGGGTGGAGCTGTCCGCGATCGGCGATCCGAGCCTGATCGCGCATCAGGCGCTCGCCGCTCTCGGTGGGCGCAGCCTCGGTCACAGCCTCGCCATCGAAAGTGTGCTCGATCTCCTCGGCACCGGCCCCTGCCTGCTGGTGCTCGACAACTGCGAGCACCTGATCGAAGGCTGCGCCATGTTCGCCCGCGCCGTCCTGCACGGCACCAAGACCACCTCCATTCTCGCCACCAGTCGCGTGACCCTGGGTGTGGCCGGTGAGCACGTCTGGCCGGTTCCGGCGTTGTCGCTGCCGGGGGACGAGATGGGGCCCGTGGTGCGCTTCGCCGAATCGGAGGCGGTCGCTCTCTTCGTGGCGCGGGCCCGCGCCGCGTCACCGCGCTTCGAGGTCGACCACCGTAACGCGCCGGCCGTGGCCGACATCTGCCGGCGTCTCGACGGTCTTCCCCTCGCGATCGAGCTTGCGGCGTCGCGCGTGCGCGCGCTCACGCCCCAGGAGATCGCGCGTCGGATCGCCGCCAGCTTCAAGCTGCTGGCCTCCGCCGATCGCGCGATCGATCCGCGCCATCGCACGCTCGAAGCGACCATCGACTGGAGCTTCGATCTGCTCGCCGAAGAGGAGCGTGCGCTCCTGCTGCGTCTCTCGGTGTTCGCCGGTAGTTTCTCGATCGAGGCGGCCGAGCGGGTGTGTTCGGGCGAAGACGTTCCCCGCGAGCGCGTGCTCGACCTCTTGATGGCTCTCGTCGATCGTTCGCTGGTGCTAGCCGAGCCGAGGGGCGAGACGGCCCGCTATCGGCTTCTCGAGACCGTGCGCCAGTACGGTCGCGAGCGCCTCGGTGCGGAGGAGGCGGAGCACTTGCGCGAGCTTCACGCGCGCACCTTCCTCGATCTCGCAGTGGAGGCCGAGCCGCACATCTTCGGCGGCGCCGTGTCGCGCGCCTGGATCGAGCGGTTGGCGGCGGATCTCGCCAACCTGCGTGCGGCGATCGATTGGGCGCTCCACGACGCGGCCCGCGCCGATGTCGCCTTGCGGCTCTCGGCGGCGCTTCATTGGTTCTGGTTCGCGCGCGGCGCCCTGCGCGAGGGACGCCGGGCTCTGGCGCGAGCGCTGGACATGTCGTCGCCCGGAACGCCCGTGGCGCGGGCGCACGCGGCGATCGCGCTCGGGCACATGGCGATCTGGCAGAGCGACGACGAGGTGGTGCGCGCCTCGATGGAGGAGGGTGTGGCGCTGCTCGAGGGGGTCGAGGGCGACGACTTCTGGCGGACGTACGCCTTGTGCGGCCTCGCCGTCGCGCGCACGCTCGAGGGCGAGCTCGAGGGGACCATGCCGCTGATCGACGAAGCGGTGACCGCCGCGAGAAAGCATCACCACGCCGTGCTGCCCTACGCGCTCTTCTGGCGCGCGCGGGTCCTGGGCGCCCTGGGTGAGACGGATCGTGGGCTGGCCGACACCGACGAAGCCCTCTCGGTCAGCCAAGCACAGGGCTATCGGACAGTGGTCGCCCATTGTCTCAACGTCGAGGGTGCGCTGCTGCTCAAGGCAGGCAGACCGGAGGACGCGGCCGACCGGCTCGACGAGAGCCTCGCCATTCACCTCGAGAACCGCGATCACATGGGCATCGCTCGCGTACTCGAGGATCTCGCTCGGCTCGCCGCTCGGCGCGGCCGGCATCAGCGAGCGGTCCTCTTCCACGTCGCCGCCGAGAATCTACGCGACGCGATCGGGATGCCGCGCGCGACGCTCGAGAGCAAGCGGGCAGATGCATTCCACGCCAAATGCCGCGACCAGCTCTCGCCGGCCGATTACGAGCGCGCGCGCGAGCAGGCCGGCAGCCTCGAGCTCCAGGAGGTGGCCGCTCTCGCGCGCGACTGGACCGCGATCGAGGAGACCGAGGAGCGGGTCGCGGCGATGGTGGAGGAGGTCGCCGCGGCCCAGGCGCCAAGTGGGATTCCGTCCCGCGAGGACGCGCGAGCGCAGGCGTCGGAGCAGCCCGCCGGCCTCGAGATCCGCGCGCTGGGCGCCACCGAGGTGCGCCTCGAGGGTGTCGCGGTCGAGGGCCTGTGGGGGCGGCCCAAGGAGCTTCTGGTCCTGCTCGCCTGGCACACCGAAGGTCTCCGTCGCGAGGAGGTCGGGCTCGCGCTGTGGCCAGACGCCTCGCCCGAGAAGCTGCGCAATCTGTTTCACGTCACCCTCCATCGCCTGCGCAAGTGCATGGGCGCGCGTGAGTGGATCGTGCGCGAGGGCGAGCGGTACCGCCTCACCCAGTCGATCCCCTGGTCGCTCGACGCGCGGCGCTTCGAGGCCGCTGCCACCGACGCGTTGCGCGGATCGCGTCGCGACGGGCGGGGAGGGCGCGGGGACGAGGCGACGGGCTCGCTCGCGTCGGCGCTGGCTCTCCACCGGGGTCCGTTCCTGCATGGCGAATCAGCGGGTGAGTGGCATTTCGAGATCAAGGAGCGCCTCGAGGAGCTGTGGCTCGAGGCTACCCGCGCGCTGGCGCAGGCGGCGGTCGAGGCGGGGCGCGACGACCAAGCCGCCGACGCGCTCCGGCGCCTGGTCGAGCACGATCCGGTCGACGAGGAGGCGAGCCGCGCTCTGATCGAGTCCGCCCTTCGCCGCGGCGAGCGGGCCGAGGCGCTGCGCGAGTACCGGCGGCTGGAGCGGGCCCTCGAGGACGAGCTCGGGGTCGAGCCCGGCCCCGAGACCGCGGCGCTCTACAAGCAGGCTCGGCGCGGCGCCGGCTGAGCGCAGCCCGCCCCAGGCGCCTGGGCGGCCTGCGGCCGCCGGCTTTCTCGAAATTTCTTCGCTTTTTTCGAAAGTAAGCGGATCTGTAAGCGCTCGGACCCTCCTTTGGTAAGCGCGCGGTAACTCCTCGCCCTCTACAGTCCCCCTCGAAGACAACGGAACGGTCGAACGGCCGGTCCGGATCCAAGGAGAGAAAGGTCATGAGCCATCGCAACACCATCAACCGGCTGGCTGCCGCACTGTTCGTATCCGCAGCGGCCCTGACCCTCGCCGGCTGTGACTCGACGACCGGCGCCTCGGAGCCGCCGAAGAAGGCGGAGTTCAACTTCCCCGAGCGGGCCGCCGCCGTCGAGCGTGGCCGCTACCTGGTCACCATCGGCGGCTGCAACGACTGCCACACCCCGTTCAAGATGGGCGCGAACGGTCCCGAGCCCGACATGAGCCGGATGCTGTCCGGTCACCCCGAGTCGGTGGTCGTCACCTCGGCGCCCAGGATCGAAGGCGGCGGGCCGTACGTCTGGGCCGGCGTCGCCACCACCACCGCGTTCGCCGGGCCCTGGGGGGTGAGCTTCGCCCGCAACCTGACGCCGGACGAGAACACCGGCATCGGCGTCTGGGACGAGACGATCTTCATGAACACCATCCGCAACGGTCGCCACTGGGGCGTCGCGCGGCCGATCCTGCCGCCGATGCCATGGTTCAACTACGCCAAGATGACCGATGAGGATCTGAAGGCGGTGTTCGCGTACCTGCGCAGCATTCCGCCGATCCACAACCGGATCCCCGAGCCGCTGCCGCCGGCGGAGATGACCGAGATGCCGGCCGCGACCGGCAGCTAGCACCCCGCCTCGAGACGGATGATTCGAGTCCGAGGCCGGCCTCCCGCGAGGCCGGCCTCGCTGTTTCCGGGAGGGTCAGATCTGGCGCGCGCGTCCCGCCCAAAATGGCTCGCGCACCTTGAACCGCATGATC
>DATAFT010000183.1:0-1822 GCA_036257295.1 Thermoanaerobaculia bacterium | reverse complement strand
GTCGAGCTGGCCGACGACGCTCACCCGGCGGCCGCTGTCAAGGACGAGTACCACGAGAGCCTTCGGCGACTCTTCGGCGGTCTGGTGAGCGACGCCGGAGTCGAGGGCTCCGACGAGCTGGTCGAGGAGCTGATCGTGGTTCTGCGCGGCGCGATGATCTCGGCGTTGGTCGATGGTCCCCAAGGCGTTGCCGCGCGGGCGAGGCGTACGGCCGAACACTTGCTCGACGCGCAGCTCGACGGTAAAGCCGCCGCCATCCGGCGAGCGTCCTCGGCCTAGCCGGAGACGATCGATACTTCAGCTGGGCCGCTTCAGCTCCGATTCGGCGCCGCGGCGACGCCGGACGAGAGATCCTCGAAGCGGATCGCGCCATCGCCACCTCGCGCGCGCGTCGCGATCGCCCGCAGCTCGCGCCGGAGCAGCTTGCCGGCGGGGCTCCAGGGCAGCGCTTCCAGATAGACGTACCCGCGCGGCCGCTTGAAGTTGGCCACACGGCTCTCGCGGCAGAGACGATCGAGATCGAGCGCGGGTGCCGCGCCGGCATCGCCGGCCACACAGGCGATCGCGATCTGGCCCCACTTCGGATCGGTGATGCCCACCACCGCCACGTCGCGCACGGCGGGGTGAGACCGCAGGACGGTCTCGACCTCCTCGGGTTGGATGTACTCGCCGCCGGAGCGGATCATGTCGTCGACGCGACCGAGGAGCCGGACGCTGCCGTCCGGAAGCTCGACCGCGCCGTCGCCGGTGAGGTACCAGCCGGCGCGGAGCTTCTCCGCGGTGGCATCGGGCCGGTCGAGGTAGCCGCTGAAGATCGCGTCGGTGGTGGCGTCGATCAGGAGCTCGCCGTCGGCGCCGGCGGCGACCGTGCGATCGAAGTCGGTGAGATCGGCGATGCGAACGCGGCTGCCGTAGACCTGACGCAGCACGTCGGGTTGATCCGCCGGCTCGGGGTTGCAGAGCGCGCACATGGTCTCGGTGGTGCCGTAGATGTGCCCCAGCTTCGCCGGCCACTCGCGCCGCAGGCGATCGTAGAGCGCCGGGTCGATCGGCGCGCCGCCCCAGTACACCGTCTCGAGCGAGCGCATCCGTTCGGGCGAATAGCTCGGTGCACCCACCAACCCTTGGAGAATGGTGGGCAGAGTGAAGAGATAGTTGATCGCGTTGCGCTCGATGACGTCGAGCGCGCGCGACGGCTCGAGCGGCGACAGCGCGTAGAAGGTGCCGCTAAAGGCCAGAGTCGAGAGGAAGATGCCGTGGTAGCCGATGGCGTGCGACAGCGGGGCGATCGCGAGCGACCGCAGGTGGGTGCCGCCGCGGAACCCGACTTGCGTGGGCAGCCAGGTGACCCGCGGCTCGTGCGTGCGGTGGGCGAGCAGGACACCCTTGGGCAGCCCGGTGGTGCCCGAGGTGTAGAAGAGCATCGAGGGCGCTTCTGGATCGAGCGACGGATAGGGAGGCGCCGACGCGCGCGCGCCACGGCAGGCGGCGAGATCCTCCGCCGCGCCCGCGGCGCCGCCGGCGGCGAAGAGCGGCGCGCCGGCCGGGAGCACGGTGCGCAGGCGGGCGGCCAGGTCGGGATCCGGCAGGATGACAGCGCCTTCGATCCGGGTGCGCTCGACCAGGGCCGCGATATCCTCGGCCTTGAGCCGGAAGTTGAGCAGCGCGACGACCGCGCCGAGACGGTGGAGCGCGAGCGCCACCAGACAGTGATCGTAGAGATTGGGCAGCGCGGTCGCGAACCGCGTGCCGGTTTTGACGCCGCGCGCAGCGAGCCCGGCTGCGATCGACTCCACTTCCTCCACCAGCTCGGCATAGGTGA
>DATAFT010000126.1:0-11945 GCA_036257295.1 Thermoanaerobaculia bacterium | reverse complement strand
GCGTCAGGATCCGCGTGCTCGACCAGGAAGTCCTGGAAGCTCTGCGCCGCCGGACCGAGGCGAGCGCGCCGTGCCGAGATGATCCCGAGCGGCCGATTGAGCTCGGGCTCGAGCTCCACGACGACGAGCGTGCCGTCCTCCGCCTCGCGACGGACGGTGCGCCGCGGCAGGATCGCGAACTCGTCGGAGTGCTCGAGCAGGCTCTTGAGCGTGTCGATGTTGTCGACCTCCTGCGTGATGTCCGGCTCGGCGCCGTTGTCGCGCAGGTAGCGCTTGATGTGCCTCGCCACCGGTAGCTGCGCGTCGAAGGTCATCATCGCCAGACCGTCGAGATCGGCGGCGGCCACCTCGCGGCGCACCGCCAGACGATGGTGCGGCGGACACACCACGCTCATGCGCTCGTCGCGCAGCGGTCTCACCTCGACACCGCGCCAGCGGCGCGGGTACGACACGATGCCGAAGTCGCAGGTGTTGGACCGCACCGCGCGATCGACCTCTTCGGGACGCTTGTAGTCGATGCGGATCTCGACGCCGGCGTGACGAGCCTCGAAGCTCTCCTTGAGCGCCTGCAGTAGATCGATGCCGGCGGAGTAGATGGCGGCGACCACCACCTCGCCGGCGAGCGGTACATCGGAGGGCTCGCCGTTCATCGCCGCGACGCGGCGCTCGAGATCGTCGTAGCGATCGACCAGCTCGCGCCCCTCGCCGGCGAACACCTCACCGGCGGCGGTGAGCTCGGGTGGACGCACCGAGCGGTCGATCAGCTCGACGCCCAGCTTCTCCTCGAGCTGCTGGATTCGCTGGCTCACCGCCGACTGGGTGATGCCGTGGAGCTCGGCAGCTTTGGAGAAGCTGCGCAAGGCCGCGACGTCGCAGAAGAGGCGGAGGCTGTTCATGATGTGAGAGTCAGTGTAGCATTAAGGATCTTGATGTCAACCAATCCACAAAATAATCTCTCCTAATTGTTTGGCAGGGAATGCCCCGCGCCAGGCCCGGAGCAGCCGGCTGCTGACGGACGGCAGCTGTCAACGATCGACGAGAAAGCGCCGGAGCTCGCCGTAGTCGGCGGCGAGCGGGACCACCGACTCGGGTCGGCCCATCGGCTCGCGTAGCGCGTCGGGCAGCTCGATTTCCCTACCGATCGCCGCCTCGACCGCGATCGGGAACTTGGCCGGGTGCGCGGTGGCGAGAACGATCCCGGGGCTCGAGGGATGCTCGGCTCGCAGCGATCGGATCGCGAGCCAACCCACCGCGGTATGAGGGTCGAGCAGGTAGCCGTGCTCGGCGTGCACTTCGGCGATGGCCGCGATCACCTCGTCGTCGGTGAAGCGCGCGCCGGCGAGATCGGCGCGCAGCGCCTCGAGATCGCCGCCGTAGAGCGCGCGGATGCGCTCGAAGTTGGAAGGGTTGCCCACGTCCATCGCGTTCGAGAGCGTCCGCCACGACGGTCGCGGGCGGAACACGCCGGTCTCGAGATACTCGGGCACCACGTCGTTGACGTTGGTGGCCGCGACGAACCGTTGGACCGGGAGTCCGAGCCGCTTGGCGTAGAGGCCGGCGGTGAGATTGCCGAAGTTGCCGCTCGGCGTTGCGATGATCGGCTCGGGCGAGCCGGGCGGAAGCTGCGATACCGCCAGGAAGTAATAGAGAACCTGTGGCAGCAGACGCCCGACGTTGATCGAGTTCGCCGACGCGAGCCGAAGCCGGGTGCGCAGATCGGGGTCGGCGAACGCCTCTTTCACCAGTCGCTGGCAGTCGTCGAACGAGCCCGCGACGGCGAGGCACGACACGTTGCCGCCGAGGGTGGTGATGAGCTTGCGCTGCGGCTCGCTGATCCGTCCGTCGGGGAAGAGCACGACGACGTGGAACCCGGGAACACCGAGGAACGCGCGGGCCACAGCGCTGCCGGTGTCGCCGGAGGTGGCGACCAGGACGATGGTGTCGCCGTCGCGGTCACGGCCCACCGCGTGCTCCATCAAACGCGCCATGAACCTGGCGCCCACGTCCTTGAACGCGAGCGTGGGACCATGGAACAGCTCGAGCGCCCAGGTGCCGTCGCCGATCGCAACCAGCGGGATCGGGAAGTCCAGGCTCGAGGACACCAGCACTTCCACGTCCGCGGCCGGGATCTCGTCGCCGAAGAGATGCACCCCGACGGTGCGGATCACTTCGGCCGCCGGCATTCCGGGGAGGCTCTGGAAGAAGCTGCCCGCGAGCGGCACCAGCCGCTCCGGGCACCACAGTCCGCCGTCGGCGGCGAGGCCGGAGAACAGCGCGTCGGTGAGAGAAACGGGAGCGGATTGCCCGCGCGAGCTCACGAACCTCATAGACAATCCAATCGACCCGTCGCGAAGGTCTCAGCCCGCACTGGCGTCTTCCACCAACCGCGCGCCGGGGCCGCCGACCGCAGAGACGTAGCGATCGCCGGCGATGCCCGCGACGCGGGTGAGCGCGTTCTGCATCGCCAGCGCGACGCGCTCCGCGCTCTCGGCACCGCGGCACAACGCGAAGACGGCGGGGCCCGAGCCCGACAGGCTCGCTCCCAGCGCGCCCGCGTCGAGCGCCGCCTGCTTAATCTCGCGGAACGCCGGGACCTGATGGCCGCGCACCGGCTCCGCCACCACGTCCTCGAGTGAGCGCGCGATCAGGTCCCAGTCGCCGCGAAAGAGACCGGCGATCAGGCCGGCGAGGTTCGCCCACTGCACCACCGCGGTCGAGAGCGGGATGGCGTTGCCGAGCAGCGCGCGCGACTCGCTGGTCTTGATCTCGATGTGCGGCCGCACCAGCGCGCAGCAGAGCCCGTCGGGCACCGGGATCGGGATGATGTCGAGCGGGTCGAGGCTGCGCACCGCGACCAGGCCGCCGTAAAGACAGGGCGCCACGTTGTCGCCGTGGAGGACGCCGCCCGAGGCGATGCGCTCTCCTTCGAGCGCGAACGCGAGCAGGCGCGGCAGCGGCAACCCGAGCCCGAGCGCGGCGTTGGCGGCGACCACGGCGGCGACCGCGCTGGCGGCGCTCGACCCCAGACCGCTTCCCGGCGCGATGCCTTTCTCGATCGCGAGCTCGAGCCCTCGCCCCTCGACTTGCGCGCCCTCGAGCAGCGTGGCGGCGGCGACCCCCGCGCAGTTGCCGTAGGGGTCGAGCGTGATGGTGGCGCCGGCGCCGTCGATGCGCGAGATGACGACGCCGGGTCGCGGGGTGACCGTCGCCGTCACGCGATCGCCGACGGTGGCGACGGCGAATCCGAGCACGTCGAAGCCGCACGCGACGTTGGACACCGTCGCGGGCGCGAACGCGGTCGCCACCCCGGCGGCGGCTGCTGTGCTCATCGCCCGATGCCGGCGACGCCGATCGTGGAGGGCGCGGGGTCGGCCGCCGCGGCGCTCGTGACGGCTGTGCGCGGCGGCGCCCCGCTCAGGCGGCTCACGCGCGCCGCGACGGTGAGCAGGTCGCCGAACACGCCGGCGGCCGTTACCGCCGGTCCGGCGCCGGGGCCGCGCACTACCAGCGGTCGTTCGTGGTAGCGCTCGGTGGTGAATGCGAACAGGTTCTCGGTACCGAAGGTGGAAGCGGCGGGATGGTCGAGGGCCACCCGCTCGATGCCGACCGTCGCGCGCGGGGCGCCCGGCCCCGTGACGAACGAGGCCAGGTACGCCGGAACGCGGCCTTCAGTGACGCAGTCGGTGAGCAGCTGAGCGAACACCGGGTCGAGCTCCGCCAAGCGGCCCCACACCTCGTCGCGGGTCGCATCGCGGAAGGCGCTGGTCTCGGGAAGGAGCGAAGTCACCCGGATGTCGGCGAGATCGATCTGGGCTCCGGCGAGCCGCGCCAGGATGAGGAGCTTGCGGGCGACGTCCTGGCCGGAGAGGTCCTCGCGAACGTCGGGCTCCGTGAGGCCGAGATCCCGCGCATCGCCCAGCGCCGTGCTGAAGCTCGTGCCCTGCTGCAGGCGATGCAGCAGAAACGAGAGCGTGCCGGAGAACAAGCCTTCGATGCGAAGCACGCGATCGCCGGTCGCCACCTGATCGGAGAGCGTGCGCACGACCGGCAGGCCCGCTCCGACGGTGGCCTCGTGGTAGAGCCTTCCCGAGCCCGGCGACCACTGCGCCTCGAGCAACCGGCGCCACTCCGCTTGCGGCGCCGCCAGCGGCTTCTTGTTCGCGGTCACCACGTCGATGCCGGCGGCGAGCAGCTCGGCGTAGAGATCGACCATCGCGTCGCTCGCGGTGCAGTCGACCACCACGCTCGGGCCCGGTGTCGAGCGGACGAACGCGGCGAGCACGGAGAGGTCGGTCGCGCTCGCCGCGGCGCCATCGAGGAGCGCGTTCGACCAGCGGTCGCGATCGCGCCGGCGGCGCTCGAGGCTCATGCGGCGGCTCGACGCGATGCCGGAGAGGCTCCAGTCCTCCGCGGCCGGCGATTCGCGGAGCTGGCGCAACAGCTCGCTGCCGACCGTCCCCACGCCGAGCAGGAAGACGTTGAGCCGGGTCGAGTCGAAGAACGCGTCGTGCACGGTGGCCAGCGCGCGGCGCTCGTCGGCGGAGGCGATCGCGAGCGAGATGTTGAGCTCGGAGGAGCCCTGGGCGATCGCCCGCACGTTGACGCCAGCCGCGCCCAGCGAGTTGAAGATGCGCCCGGAGATGCCCGGGCGCCGGCACATGTCGACGCCGACGACGGCGAGGATCGAGACGTCCTCCTCGACCACCAGGTCGTCGACCAGGCCCGCGGCTCGCTCGCGCGCGAACTCGGCGTTGACGACGTCGCGCGCCGCCGCCGCGCGCTGCGGATCGACCGCGATGCAGATGGTGTGCTCGCTCGAGGCCTGCGAGATGAGGATGACGTTGATGCCCGCTTCGCCCAGCGCCTTGAAGAAGCGACCCGCGGTGCCGGGCACCTCGATCATGCCGTCGCCTTCGATGCGCAGCAGAGCGACCCGCGAGATCGACGAGATGCCGCGGATCGGCGCGTCGGAGGGACCGGCCTCGGCCACCACCACCGTTCCCGGGAAGGATGGGTTGAGCGTGTTCTTGATGAGGAGAGGAATCGCCGCCTTGCGCGCCGGATGCACCGTTGGCGGATAGACCACCTTGGCGCCGAAGTGCGAGAGCTCGAGCAGCTCGTCGTAGGAGAGTCGCGGCAGCGAGAACGCCGCCTCGACGCGACGCGGATCGGCCGACAGCACGCCGTCGACGTCGGTCCAGATCTCGACCCGGTCGGCGCCGAGCGCGACACCGAGCAGCGACGCCGTGTAGTCGGAGCCGCCGCGCCCGAGCGTCGTGGTCTCGCCGTCGAGCGTCGAGGCGATGAAACCGGTGACGACCTGCACGGCGCCGCGCTTCGCGAAGTGTTCGCGGATGCGCGCGTAGCTCGCCTCGTACTGCACCACCGCGCTGCCGAACGAGCGGTCGGTGACGATCAGTCGGCGGGCGTCGCACGCCTCGGCGTCGACGCCGAGCTGGCGCAACATGGCCGCCATCAGCAGCGACGACAGTCGCTCGCCGGTGGAGACGATCTTGTCGAGCGTTCGCGGGCTGCACTCTCGCACCAGCGAAACGCCCGAGACGAGGAGCCGGATCTCCCCCAGGAGATCACTCACCAGCAAACGGACCGCCTCGCGCTCGGCGGCGTCCTCGAGACGGTCGACCACCGCCAGGTGGCGCTCGACGAGCTCCGAGAAGACCGGTGTGTAGTCGCCGTCGCCGCGCTGGCTGGTGCGCGCGATCTCGAGCAGCTGATCGGTGACGCCACCCAGGGCCGAGACCACGACCGCCACCGGGCCCTCGGCCAGCGCCTCGCGCACGAGGCCCGCCGCGACCCGGATACGGTCGTGGTCGCGGACCGAGGTGCCGCCGAACTTCATGACTCTCATGGCGATGTGGCGCGTGGCGTCGGAGTGGGGAGATAAACGTAGAGGGGCCGGGATGTTAGCAGGCTCGATGTAGCATCGGTGCAGGACCAGAGCTCGATGCGCGGAAGTTGGTTGTGGATGGCGCTCGGCGCCGCGGGTCTTGCCGCCGGTCTTCGGGCGGCGGAGCCTGCTGTGACCGTCGCAGCCGTGCAGCCGGCCGCGTTGGTCGACCTCTCGACCGTCGACGAGCTGCGGCTCGCGTTCGAGCACGACGCCGGCAAGCCCCGCGTCATCCTGCTGCTCTCACCCACCTGAGGGGTCTGCGTCGCCGGCGCCCGGTGGGCGCGCGAACACCTGTTGCAGGACCACCCCGAGCTCGACGTCGCGGTCTACGCGGTGTGGTTTTCCATGGTCGACACCGACGAGCGCGAGCGCTGGCAGCCCGGACTGCTCGACGACCCGCGCGTCCGTCACTTCTGGGACGAGGGGAAGGTCGCCGGGCGTTGGTTCGCGGCGCATGACCAGACTCTCGGCGTCGACTTCGAGGGCGAGACACTGTGGGACGTCTTCTTCGTGTTTTCACGCGATGCCCGCTGGAACGAGCTCCCGACCGCGATGACCGCGTGGGGCCGACCCGTCATCCAGGAGAAGAGGATGCTGCGCCGAGCCGTTCTGGCGGCGGCGAAGGCTCGCGTTCCCTGATCTCTGCAGCGCGGCGATAGACTGAGTGGCTTGGTGATGCGTCAGGACTGGTCCGCCCACCGCGCCGACGAGCGCTCGGTCGAAAGGTTGCCGCGAGGCGGCGCCTTCGTGTTGGCGCTCGCCTACGCCAACACCTACCACGTGGGGATGTCGAGCCTCGGCTTCCAGCGGGTGTGGGAGCTGGTGCACCGCAGGCCGGGCTGGACCTGCGAGCGGTTCTTCGCCGACGGCGACGCGGTGCCGGTCTCGGTCGAGACCGAAACTCCGCTCGGCGCGTTCGGCTGTGTCGCCTTCTCGGTGTCGTTCGAGGAGGACTACGTGAACCTCCTCGCCATGCTGCGGCGCGCCGGCATCCCTTTGCGGCGCGCCGACCGCGACGCCAGCCACCCCCTCGTCGTCATGGGCGGGTCGTGCTCGATGATCAACCCGCTCCCGATGTCGGCGTTCGTCGACGTCTTCACGCTGGGGGCGGCGGAGAACCTGTTACCTGCGCTGTTGCCGCTGCTCGAAGAGGAGGCCGCCAGTCGCGACGCGGTGCTCGAGCGTCTCGCCGCAACACCCGGCTTCTACGTGCCGGCGCACCACCGGCCCGAGGACGACCTCGAGCTCCAGAGCGTGACCGGCAAGCTGCGCAAGCTCGAGCTCTCGGCGGAGCAGATGCAGCTTCCCGGGCATCTGCCCACCAGCGCGATCGTCACGCCGCGCACCGAGTTCGCCGACAAGTTCCTGGTCGAGATGTCGCGCGGCTGCCCCGAGAAGTGTCGCTACTGCTGGGCGACGTTCGGCATGGGCACCTTCCGCTGGCACCCGGCCGACTTCATCCTCGGCTCGCTCGAGCGCGCGCGCAGCGTCACCGATCAGCTCGGGTTCCTCGCCACCGCGGTCGGCGATCACCCCGAGATCGAGCGCATCCTCGACGACGCGCGCACGATGGGCTTCCGCACCGCGGTGTCGTCGATCCGCATTCCCGCCGTCACCGACCCGGTGCTGCGCGCGCTGCACGGCTCGGGCGACCGCTCGATCACGCTGGCGCCCGAGACCGGCTCCGATGAGCTGCGGGTCAAGATGGGCAAGCCGATCCCGAACTCGCTCCTGCTCGAGAAGATCCGGATGATCTTCGAGCACGGATTCACGCAGCTCAAGCTCTACTTCATCATCGGCCAGCCGGAGGAGACCGACGGCGACGTCGCCGCGATCGTCGAGCTCGGCCGCCAGTCGCGCGAGATCATGTTGGCGCAGGCGCGGCGCACGGGAACGATCGGCCACGTCCACCTCGGCGTCAACGTGTTGATCCCCAAGCCGTTCACGCCGTGGCAGCGGGTGCCGCTCGAGGACGAGCGCAGCCTGCGGGCGAAAGTGTCGTTCTTGAAGAAGAGCGTGGCGCGGATGCCCAACGTCTCGCTGAGTCAGATGTCCCTGCGCATGGCGAAGTGGCAGAGCTACGTGTCGCGCGCGGGCTCCGACGCCGCCGACGCGCTCGAGGCCGCCGCCACCGGCGAGCATCTCTCGGTGGTGCTGCGCCGCTTCGGCCATCGCATCGACCCCGAGGTCTACGGCGAGCGGCCGGGCGACCTGCGCTGGCATTTCATGCGGGCCGGCTGATCTCCGCGCTCCTCGTCGAGAGCCTGATCCGTAGCCGGGAGCTGGCTCCCAGTGGCTCCAGTGCCCGAAGTAGCGCTCGAGCTCGCCGTCGGAAGCGATCGCCCAATCGAAAGCCGCCAGTTCCTCGAGTGTCACGCGACAGATCATGGCGCTCAGATCGACGCCGCTGCAGGCATGCTCGAGGAAGCCGAACGGAGAGTACTGTGACTTGGGCATCGGCTGGCGCAGGAAGCGATCAGGATCGAAGGTCGCCGCGTCGCTCCATATCTCCTCGCTGCGATGGCTCTCGCGGACGCACAGGCGCAGGAGCCAACCGGCGGGGAAGACGAAGCCATCGTGCTCGAAGGTCTCGCGCACCCGGCGATGGATGTACTCGCTCTGCTCGAGGCGGAGCGTCTCCATGACTATGCGGTCGGCCACGGTCGGCCCCGAAGCACGATCAGCTTCGAGGTCGGCTCGCAGTCGCTCGCGCCAGTGCGGGTGATCACCCAGCATCTTGACCAGCCAGCGCAGGAGCGATCTCACGTCGCCCGCGGGGATCCTGAGGATGAAGACCAGGTTGTCGACGCAGACACCATCCGGCATCCCGGGAGCGACGCGTCCGAGCTCACTCAAGGCGCATACCGGCGCGTCGTTCCCGGCGTCGAGCAGCTCGCGGCGCCGCCGCTCGACCAGCTCTCGCAGCTCGTCGAGCGCCGCTCGCGAGCGCGGCGTGAGCGAGGTCGAGAGGATCTGCGCCCGAAGGTCGAAGTTTCGCGCGTCGAGCTTGGCGAAGTCCGAGCTCTCCTCGTCGATGCCGAAGAGGACGTGCGCGAACGCGACCAAGACGATCCGATCGAGCGCGGGTCTCGGCGACACCCCCGCGCCAGGCGACTCGGCGCAGGCGGCAGCCAGGGCCGCTAGCTCCCGGCGCGCTGCGTGTCGCGTCGCCGGCTCGGCGGCGGTCACCGCGGGACCCGCGAGTACTTGACGGAAGATCGGACTGTAGACCTCGTGGGTCGCGTCGTCCATGTAGCGCAGGAAGCCACCCCGCAGCTCACGGTTCCATGGCAGCGGGGTCGGCGCCAACGACTCGCGGTGCCGGCGCATCAGCTCGTGCCCGCGCTCGAGACCGACCACGCAGGCGACCGGGCGATGGAACTGCATCTTGAAGATCGGCCCGTGCCGGCGCGCCTCGCGAGCGTAGAAGTCACGATCGACCATGGCCTCGATCGAGCGCGTGACCGCGAGAGAGCCGGGAGGCAGGTGGCGAGACCGCCCGAAGCTCGGCCGCGCACGCCACCAGGCGGCCGCGGCCACCAGCGTCGCCGCCGCCATCGCGGCGTGGAGCGCAACCGGCGAGAGAACCGCGAGCAGGATCGCGACGCCGCCGGCGAGGGCGAGCACCGTGGCAAGAGCGGCGTGGTGCCGCGGCGCCGTCCGCGCCAGTCGCCGCCGACGGTCCACGACCAGCCGGGTCCAGGGCCACGAGAGCGTGGCGAGCCAGCCGAGCTCAACGACGGTCACGGCGTCCATCGCGCTCCTTCGTCGTCGTCGGCAGGAGGACGTTCAACCGCTCCGGGGCGACCGCGATCTCGATCGGCAGCGCGAGTCGCAGCGGATCGCCGTCGATCTGAACCCACGCCTCGCCAGAGCCCTCGAGTCGCGCCGACTTTCCTTTCCAGCTCGCGAAATCTCCACGCGAGAGATGCGTGCCGGTGACGACGTCGAGCGCTAACTCGAGCATCGCGAGGCCGCCCTTGCCCGAGAACACCGCGAAGTCGAGCTCGCCGTCGAGCGGATCGGCGCGCGGCGTGATCTCGAACGGCCCTCCGTAGTAGCGGATATTGCTCGCCACCACGAAGCTGCCCTCGACGCGGCGATCGCCGTCGACCAGCGCGCGAATCGGCGCGTCGTAGGCGCGCAACGCTGCGAGCGCCTGCGCGGCCACCGCGAGTCGGCCGAACCGTTTCTTCGAAGCTTGCGACGCGCGGCGCAGCACCTCGGAGTCGACGCCGGCGCTCACCATCATGAGGAATGGAATGCCGGCCGCGGTGCCGACGTCGAGCGCACGGACTTCAGTAGCGCCGTAGAGCTGCGCCGCGCGCAAGGGATTCGCCGGCACGCCGAGCGCGAGCGCGAGAACGTTGGTGGTGCCGCCGGGAAGAATCGCGAGCGGCACCTCCTTGCCGACGAGCGCGACCGCGATCTCGCGCAGGGTGCCGTCGCCGCCGAGTCCGAACACGGCCTCGCAGCCGCTCAGACGACAGGCCTCCGCCGCCAGCGCGGTGGCGTGGCCCGGTTCGGTGGTGGGCTGCACGGTGACGTCGAAGCCGGCGGCCGCGAGCGCGCGCACGATCTCGGGCATGCGCGCCGCGTGACGCCGCCCGCCGCCCGAGGCGGGGTTCCAGATCAGGAGCGCCGGCCGCGTCACGGGTCGAGCTTCGAGCGGCCGCGATTTGAACGATGGTTCAAAAAAGAGTGGGCGCCGACGGCTTGGGCGCGATCCGCAGATGACGGTACGCCCGCTCGGTCGCCACCCGCCCGCGCGGCGTGCGCTGCAGGAAGCCTTCCTGGATCAGGAACGGCTCGTAGATGTCCTCGAGCGTCCCGCGGTCCTCGCCGATCGCGGCGGCGATCGCCTGGATTCCGGCGGGGCCGCCCTGATAGTGCTCGATCAGCGTGATGAGGATCTTGCGATCGACCTCGTCGAAGCCGAGCTCGTCGACCTCGAGCAGGTCGAGCGCGCGCCGCGCCTCCGCGGCGTCGACGGTGCCGTCGCCGTCGACCTGCGCGAAGTCGCGCACGCGGCGCAGCAGGCGGTTGGCGATGCGCGGCGTGCCGCGGCTGCGGCTCGCGATCGTGGAGCTGCCGTCGGCGTCGAGCGGGATCGAGAGCAGGCGCGCCGAGCGCGCCAGGATCTGCGCCAGGTGATCGGGGCGATAGAAGTCGAGCCGATGGACGATGCCGAAGCGAGCCCGCAGCGGCGCGGTGATGAGGCCGGCACGGGTGGTGGCGCCCACCAGCGTGAATCGCGGCAAGTCGACCTTGACGCTCTGCGCCGCGGGGCCGTGGCCGAGCAGAAGATCGACCTGGAAGTCCTCGATGGCGGGATAGAGGATCTCCTCCACTGTCGCCGGCAGCCGGTGGATCTCGTCGATGAACAGCACCTGCTTGGGCTCGAGGTTCATCAGGATGTTGACGAGATCGCCGGCGCGCTCGAGCACCGGGCCCGAGGTCGACTTGAACGGGACCTCCATCTCGTTGGCGATGATCGACCCCAACGTGGTCTTGCCGAGCCCTGGCGGGCCGAACAGGAAGACGTGATCGAGCGCTTCGCCGCGACCCTTGGCGGCCTGGATGAAGACGCGCAGGTTGTCGACGATGCGCTCCTGGCCGACGTAGTCGGCGAGGCGCCGCGGGCGGAGCGAGACTTCGGCTTCGCGGTCGTCGATGGACGCGCTGGCGGAGAGGATCTCGCGATCCGGCATGCGCGGCTAGTCTACGGCAGACGAGATGAGCGATGATGTAGCATCGTTTTTTCTCTCCTGTTCACCGCGCGTTCGCGGGTCCGCGCGCTGGGAGGACTGAGATGCGGCAGGCAAGACCCTTTCTCGTCGCGTTTCTGTTGGTGTTCTCTGTCGCCCTCGACGCCGAAGCCCAGCGTCGCGTTTACACCATCGGCACCGGTACTGCGTTTCCGCCGTGGGACGTCGGGCCGCGGCGGGGCATCAACTACGAGCTGGTCACCGCGATATGCGCGGCGAACTCGGCGATGCGGTGTCGCATCCAGGTGCGTCCCAACGCCGACTGC
>DATAFT010000069.1:0-2056 GCA_036257295.1 Thermoanaerobaculia bacterium | reverse complement strand
GCTCCCCGACGTACTCGGGGTTCTCGGGGGCGAGCTTGGCCAGTGCCTCGGACCGCCTCACCGCCTCCTCGAGTGCCGCGTCGTCGAGACGATTGGTGGTGACGGTCGCCAGTCGCTTCCCGAACACGCTGGTGACGCTCACGTTGGTGTCGTCGGAGGCGCCCGCGCTGGTGATGCGATTGACGGCGTAGCGCGTGAACCCGCGTGACGAGTCGTCGATCGAGACGCGCGCCGCTTCGGCGCGAGAGAGCGCGAGCACCCGCGCGCAGAGCTGTCGTGCACGATCGCGGTCGAGCATGACCCTTGTCTCGCTAGCCGGCGCGAAGCACGGTGACGTTCCGGAAGAGAGCGATCGGACAACCGTGCGACACGGCGTTGAGCTGGGTCGGCTGGCCCTTGGCGTCGGAGAAGCTGGCGCCAAGCGCATAGGTGCGGGGACCGCCGAGCAGGGCGAGCGAGCCCCAGAAGTCGGGGGTGCGGCTGACGTAGGCCGCGTCGCGCACCATGCGCGTCTTCTTGCCGCCGCGGATCTCCCACGACACCTGGCCGCCGAACTGGAAGTTGTAGCGCTGCTGGTCGATCGAGTAGGAGCCGGTGCCGACGATCAGGATGCCGCGATCGACCGCGGCCAGAACGTCGTCCTGCGAGAGGTCCGTGGTGCCGGGCTGGAGGCTCACGTTGGGCATCCGTTGGAACGGGATCTCGCCCCAGTCCTGCGCGTACGAGCAGCCGTGGCTGCGCTCGACCCCGGTCCACCGCGCGATCGCCGCCGCCTGCTCGCGCGTCGTCTGGTAGTCGACGACGATGCCGTCGCGCACCAGCGGCCACGCTTCGGCGGGCACCGCCTCGTCGTCCCAGCCGCAGGTGGCGCAGCCTCCCTCCTCGGTTCGATTGGCCTGGATCTGCATCGTCTCGGGGCCCAGTCGGAGCTTGCCGAGCACCGCCTCGGGCGGCGCCAGGAACGAAGTGCCCGCGTAGTTGGCTTCATAGCCGAGCGCTCGGTCGAGCTCGGTCGGATGTCCGATCGACTCGTGGATGGTGAGCCACAGATGCGAGGGATGCAGCACCAGGTCCCAGGTGCCGGGCTCGACCGCCGGCGCCGCCAGTTGCTCGACTGCTTCCTCGCCCCATCCGCGCGCGCGATTGACGACGTCGAGGCCGACGACGTACTCCCAACCCGCGCTCATGGGAGCGATGTCGGCAGTGCGCCGCTGAAAGTCGCTGCGATCGGCGTTGACCGCGGTGACGGTGAGCTGCGGAGCGAGGCGGACGAAGGTCTGTCGCACGACGGAGCCATCGCTGGTCGCGAGCAGCCGCGTCTCGCGCACCGAGTCGACGCCGCTAGACGCGTAGCTCACGCCGCGAACGCGCAGCGCCGCGGCGTTCCACTGCAGCAGGAGATCGGCTTTCTCCTCGGGCGGTATCGAGAAGGGATCGACGCGATGCGGCGTCGTCCACGAAGCGTCGACCTGGCGCTCGAGCGGCGCGAGCTCGATCTTGCCGGGCGCGCGGCGGTCGTTGGCGGCGGCGATCAGCGCCGCTCGCCTCGCCGCGGCGGCGACGTTCTCGCGCGAAGGCTCCGGCACGCCGGCGAATCCCCACGAGCCGCCCACCAGCGCGCGCACCCCCAGGCCGTACGACGCGCTGGAGGAAACACCGGTGACCCGATCCTCGCGTGCCGACACCGATTCGAACAGGTGGCGCGACACCCGAGCGTCGGCGTACCGGGCGCCCGCGCGCTTCGCCTCCTCGAGGGCGAGCCGTGCGAGCTCGGTGTCGGTCCGGTCCTGGGCTGCATCCTGGGCGGCTGCGGCGCGGGTCGACTGACGCGCGGCGGCGGCGGCGTGGCCGCCGAGCGCGATGGCGGCGGCGGTGGCGCCCCCTGCTATCAGCAGCTCGCGGCGGTCGAGGTGTTTGCTGGAGCTATTGGTTCGCAAAGGGAGTGCAGACGTGAGCGGTCATGCGGTAGCAGCAATGCCGTTGTAGCATGTACCAATGGGCACCACAGTACTCCGTTTCGAGCCCGCGATGCTCCGGTCCTGGCTGGCCGCAGCCG
>DATAFT010000006.1:0-3592 GCA_036257295.1 Thermoanaerobaculia bacterium | reverse complement strand
GCCGCCGTCGAGACCGGCGGGCCGTCCGCCGCCGGTCACCAGCCGCGCGCCCTCGCTCTTGCCGATCTCGATGTACTTCAAGTCGGTCTCGAGCTGGTCGGCGTCGACCGCCGGACCCATGTCGATCGACTCGTCGAGACCATTGCCCACCTTGATCGCGCGCGCCGACGCGACCAGCCGCTCGAGCAGCGCGTCCTTGACCGACTCGAGCGCGATCACGCGCGAGGTGGCGGTGCAGCGCTGCCCGGTCGAGCCGAAGGCGCCGCCGTGGATCGCCACCGCGGCCTGATCGAGATCGGCGTCGGGCAGCACCACCACCGCGTTCTTGCCGCCCATCTCGCAGGTCACCTTGATGCCGCGGCCCGCCGCCTTGACGTAGAGCCCCTGGCCGACGGCGTTGGAGCCGGTGAAGGAGACGGCGCGAATGGACGGCGACGCGACGATCGTTTCACCGACTTCGCGACCGCTGCCGACCACGACGTTGAGCACGCCAGCCGGCAGGCCGGCCTCGGCGAGGATGTCGACGAAGAGCGCGGTGCAGGCGGGCGTGAGCGTCGCCGGCTTGAGCACGACCGTGTTGCCCGCCACCAGCGCCGGCGCGGCTTTCCACACCGGGATCGCCCACGGGAAGTTCCAGGGCGCGATGAGCCCGACCGGGCCGAGCGGCTGGCGTAGCGTGTAGGTGAAGGTGTCGCGCGACTCGGAGGGCAACGTCTTGCCGCCCATGCGGAAGCCGGCGCCGGCGTAGTACTCGAGCAGTGCGACGCCCTTGGCCACCTCGCCGCGCGCTTCGCGGAGGATCTTCCCGTCCTCGCGCGTCATGGTGCGCGCGATCTCTTCGCTGCGCGCGCGGGCGAGGTCGGCGGCGCGCCACAACACGCGGCCGCGCTCGGGCGCAGGGGTCGAGCGCCAAGCGGGGAAGGCGTTGGCGGCGGCGGCGATCGCGCGCTCGGCGTCCTCGGCGGTGGCGAGCGGGAACTCGGCGAGGACGTCGTCCCGATCCGCGGGATTCACGTTGCGGCAGAGGCGATCCGAGCGAGGCAGATACCAGGCGCCGTCGACGTAGCAGCCGTGCATGGCGCCAGGATACGTCAGACCTGCAGCAGGCACTCCACCAACTCGTCGACCGCCGAGAAGAATGGCGAGTGGTCGGTCGCCAGCGTGAAGACGCGGCGGCAAGGACGGGCCGCGACCATGCTGCGCTGAAGGGCGATCGGGATCGCCCGGTCCTCGAGACACTCGACGTAGTAGCGGGGGACGCGACCGGCTCGCTCGGGCGTGACGGTGACGGGAGCGTTGAGCGGCGCGAGCGCTTGCGGCACCAGGCGCGACTTTGCCCAGGCCGCGTCGTCCGCGGAGCATTTTCCGTAAAAGGCAGGGACGATGCCCTCATCGCGCACCGTGGCGAAGCCCTGCTCCTCCGAGACTTCGAGGTTGGGCAGGACCAGGCTGGTCTGGTCCGCGCCGGCGAGCATCATGAGAGCGTCGCCGTCGCCAGGGAGGAAAGCGCACAGATAGACCAACGCCCGGATCGCGTCGGGACGTCGCTCGGCGGCGGCGGTGACGACCGCACCTCCCATCGAGTGGCCGACCAGGACGACCGGCTCGGCTCGGGCGTCGAGCACGTCGCAGACGCGAGTCGCGTAAGCGTCCAGACTGACCGCGGCCGTCGGAGTCTTGTCGTCGCCGTGCCCGGGTAGGTCGGGTGTCGCCACCGTATGACCCGTTTTCTCGAGCCGGGATCGCACCCGGTCCCAGCACCAGCCGCCGTGCCAGGCGCCGTGAATCAAGACGTACGTGCTCATTGCCTCGTCTCCTCGTCGTCCGCGCAAACGTACTACGCTTGGCGCCGGTCTTCCGATCATGGCCCTCACTCCCGGCACGCGCGTCGGCGCCTTCGAGATCATCGGTCGCGCTGCCGCCGAAGGGAGTCCCCGAGCTGCCGAACCATGATCTCCACCGTGGACGTGACCAGGCGGCATTCAGGCCCGCGCCCGTAAGGTGTCGGACCATGCTCGAGCCATTCATCTACGAGTTCGGCTACGACTGGCCCTGGACGCGCGGCCATCTGCTGTTGCTGGTGTCGTTCGGAACGTTGTTCGGCGTCGCCTGCTGGCGGCGCTGGCCGCGCTGGATCGCGGCCGTGGGCGGCGTGTTCTCGGCATGGGCGCTAGCCGGCGCTTTGATCGTTCACTACGTCCTCGATTTCAATCGCCCAATGAGGCTGCCCACGGCGGCGTTCCTGCCCATTGGCGAGGGCCGGGTGCTGGATGCCGGCGCCGGCTCCGGTCGCGCGACGGTCGCGGTGCTCAGAGAGAGACCGCGCAGCACCGTCACTGCGCTCGACATCTACAGCGACTACTTCGGAATCTCCGACAACACGCCGAAGCGGCTGCATACCAACGCGCGCATTGCAGGCGTCGAGCCGAGGGTCGAGGTCGTCACCGGCGACATGCGCGCGATGCCACTGCCGTCGAGCTCGTTCGCGGCCGCATTGAGCGTCGCCGCGATCGACCATCTGGGCCGAGATGACGTCGCCACGGCGCTGCGCGAGATCGAGCGCGTGCTCGAGCCCGGTGGGCAGTTCCTCCTGGTCACGGTCAACGTCGATCCGTGGCTGCGTGTCGCGATGCCGCTGCCGCACGCCCATGGCTACTTCAGCGTCAAGCAGCGCGTCGAGCGCTGGCGCGGGCTGATCGAAGACGCTGGCCTCGAGGTGACCGAGGAGGGCACTCGCCCCGGTACGCTCTACCTGCTGGCGCGCAAGCCGGGCTAGCGCGGGCACGGTACTCTGTCGCCATTGACGAGTGAGACAAGGCTTATCGCGATCGCCGCGGCGATTGTCGTGGTCGCCGCCAGCGCGACCGCGGCGGATTGGATCTGGTACACCTTCGGCGTGCGTCACCGGTTGACGACCGGTGTGCTCCACGGCGCTCTACTGCTCACGGTGGTGGGTGGGGCGCTCGGCGCGCTGGCCGGGCGTTGGGTGAAGGGTCTGCCGATCGGCGCGATCGCGGGAGTCGGAGGCGCGCTCGTCTACTACGCAATCGCGGCCGTGCTCGATCGACGACCGTATGGCGTCGCCATCCCCGCCGCGTGGATAGTCCTCTGGCTGCTGTTGTCGGTACTCGACGGGCGATGGCTGCGGGCGCCGACGCGCCGGCCCTGGCGCGAGGTGGTCGTTCGCGGCGTGATCGCCGCGGTGCTCGGCGGGATCGCGTTCTTCCTCGTCGTCGGCACGCTCTGGGGGTCGCCGCCGGCGACTGGGCGCAACTACGCGATCCAGTTCCTGGCCTGGGCGTTCGCCTGGTCGCCTGGCATCCTCGCGCTGTCGGTGCCGAGGCGCGGCCGGTCGACATAGTCGTCGAGCTCAGGACCGCTGCGCCAGGCTGTCGCGCAGGAACGCGACCATCTCGCCGATCATCTGTCGCCCGGCGAGAAGCTCGAGGTCGTTGTGGTCCGCCCCGGCGATCGCGAGCCAGCGCTTGGGCTCCAGCGCCGCGTCGAACAGCGCGCGGCTAGAGCGCAGCGGAACGATCGAGTCGCGATCGCCGGCGATGACGAGGAGCGGCGCTCCGATCGCCGCCACGCG
>DATAFT010000570.1:0-21782 GCA_036257295.1 Thermoanaerobaculia bacterium | reverse complement strand
CATCACGTCCAGAACCTGCTCGGCATCTCGGAACAGGTGCAGCGCCGCCAGCAGGCGTCGGGGTCGCAGTCAGAAGTCAACGCCTGGTCGGTGCGGCTCGAGCTCCAGGCCGACTGCTTCGCGGGCGTTTGGGGCCACAACGCCGCGCGCGACGGTCTGCTCGAGCCCGGCGATCTCGAGGAAGGCATGCGGGCCGCCGCCGCGATCGGAGACGACCGGCTGCAGGAGCAGGCCCGCGGGCGCATCGTCCCGGAGTCGTTCACTCACGGGAGCTCGGAGCAGCGCGTGAGCTGGTTCGCCCGCGGCGCCGATGCGGGCGATCTCGACGCCTGCTCGACGTTCGAGTGACAGGTTGACCCGGCCGCGGCGGCCTGGCCGCTATCTACCGGCTGCCGCCTTGTTCGTCAGACGATAGAGGTTGCCTCGCGTGCGGATGAAGAGACCGCCATCCGCGATCGCAGGCGTCGCCATGCACATCTCGTCGAGCGAGTTCTTGGCGATCACCTTGAACTCCTTGCCGGGATCGATGACGAACGTATCGCCGTCCTCGGAGAGGACGAAGATCTTGCCGTTGTAGGCCCACGGCGACGCGGTGAAGGCGCTCGCTCCGCGCTCGATCCGCTGCTTGTCGTAGACCATCGCGCCGGTCTTGGCGTCGTGCATGGTGAAGAAGCCGCGATCGAGCAGCGTGTAGAGGTGGTTGCCGTAGACCAGCGGCGTGGGATTGTAGGCGCCTGCCTGCGGCAGGAACCACACGATCCAATCGTTCGACTGCGCGCCCTCGGCCAGCGAGATGTCGCCCGAGGCCCCGGGCTTGATCGCGAACACCGGGCGCTTCTGGTCGCCGATGTAGCCCGAGCTGACATAGAGGAGGCCGTGCGCCGCGAACGGCTGCGGGATCGCGATCGACGACATGCCGCCGAACTCCCACAGCAGCTTGCCGTCGAGGTCGTAGGAGCGCACGCGGTTGGTGCCGGCGGTGATCAGCTCGGTGCGCAGCTCGTTCGTCCACACGTACGGAGTCACCCAGTTGGTGCCCTCTTCGCGGGTGACCCGCCACTTCTCCTTGCCGGTCTTGGTGTCGAGGGCGGCCAGGTACGAAGTGTCCTCGTTGTCGTTGACGACGAAGACCAGGTCGCCGTGGACGATCGGCGACGCTGCAGTGCCCCAGCCGTAGCGCGTGCGCGCGACCTCGGTCTTGCGCTCCCACACCAGGTTGCCTTCGAAGTCGAGCGCGAAGACGCCGACGTTGCCGAAGTAGGCGTAGACGCGCTCGCCGTCGGTGGCGGGCGTCTCCGACCCGTAGGTGTTCTTCAAGTGCTTCGGAAACTGTGGCTGCATCGAGAGCACGGCCTTGTCCCAGATCACCTTGCCGGTCGCGGTATCGAGCGCCATCACGCGGAAGTGATGGACGTCCTTGGGCGGCTCGGGTCGATTGCCGCCGAAGTAGAGGCCTTTCTGCGGCTCCTCGACCTCGCCCTCGGACACCACGGTGGTGACGAACACGCGGTTGCCCCAGATCACCGGCGACGACCAGGCAAGGCCCGGGATCGGGGTCTTCCACGCCACGTTGTCGGTCGTGCTCCAGGTCTCGGGCAACCGCGGATCGTCCGGTACCTGGTTCATGGCGTCGGCGCCGCGGAACGCGGGCCAGTTGTCGGCCGCGGTCGCGGCGCTGGTGGCGCTCAGCGAGACGGCGGCGACCAGGAACACTGCGAGAAGGGACTTTCTGACCATGCTCACCTCGTCGTGGGAAACGGGAACCGTGACGTGGGCAGCGAGTCTAACAAACGGTCCGCGAACCGATCCTGCGATGGAGCGATCTCTCCGAGTGGTTGTTCACCCGCCACTGTGCAGGGCCGGCGTCCAGCGATAGATGACGAGCACCGGTTCCCCGTCGACCGTCCATTGCTGGATCGGCCGCAGCCGGGTGAGGCAGTCGCGCATGAGCTCGTTGGTCCAGTCGTCACGCAACGCGAACATGACATAGACCGGCATCTCCTGGGCGAGATGCGCGAGCATGCCCCGCCACTCTGGCCGAGGCTCGACCGAGGTGGGCCGCACCAGGTCGAGGAGGACGACATCCGGGCGGAGTCGCACCGGCGCCGCGATCTCGACCGTGTGCTGCGCCAGCGGCACCGCCAGCGCCGCGTCGCGCTCGGCATTGGCGTTCACCCATTCGAGCCCGGTGCGATAGCTGGTGACCCAGTAGTCGCCCGCCTGCGCCAGCCTCTTGGCGCGAGCGCCGTCGAGGCCGCCGGCGATCGCGTTCCAGTAGGCGAGCTCGAACGGATGAACGCGCGCGACCGCGGCCACGCTGGGCAGGAGCAGCAGCGCGAGGAGCGCGGCGGCGGCGCCGCGCCGGACCGCACTCGAGCGCGCGGGTGGGGGGATGGCCGCGCCGTCCGCGACGGGCTCACCGTCGGCGGCCTCGCCTAGAACCCAGCGCGCGAGCCGCGAGGCGGAGATGCCGCCCAGGATCGCGAGCGCGGGGAAGAGCTCGAGGAAGTGGCGCACGCCGTCGAAGTTCACCGCGCCGGGAAGGTGCAGCCGCGTCAGGACCACCGCCGTCCAGGCGAGCGGGAGGGCAAAGCGCGGCTGGCGGGCGCGCGACGCCAGCTCGCGCGCGGCGATCGCGGCGCCGGCGGCGGAAAGGCCGAGGAACGGCAGCGGCGTGGTGTACACGATCGCCTGGAGCGGCGAGATCACGCTCTCCGGCCGCGTCGAGAAGATGCGAAGGCCGACGTACTGCAGGTGCTCGCGCGCGCGCTCGACCGGAGCTCCCCACAGATAGGGCCACCACGCGAACGCGGTGGCCAGACCGACGATCACGAACGCCGCCAGCGACGCCCACAGCGCGGTCGTTCGCCCGCGCCACGGCGCCGGTCGAGCCGAGACCACGACCGTGATCAGCACGATGGCGGGCAGGAACAGAGCATTGGCTTTGGTCCCGAGCGCGAGCCCCCACAGCAGCCCCGACGCGATGACGCCCGGCGCGGACCCCCGCTCGAAGGCGGCGGCGAACGCGAGCAGCGTCAGCGCGAAGAACGCCATCTCGGGCGTGTCCTTGAGGTTCGAGAGGAGATCGGCGACGATCCTCGGCGAGGTGAAGAGGAGCACGGCAGCGGTCAGTGCGGCGATGGCGTCGAAGCGGCGGCGAACGTAGACGTAGAGCGAAGCGATCAACGCTGCGCCGAGGAAGAGGTTCACCGCGTGGAAGCCGTCGAACGGATCGAGCCAGCCCAGCCGGCTCGCGAGCAGGCGCGACGTCGCCGCCGCCAGCACGTTGGCGACCGGGTAGTACTCCCAGGGTCGGTTGCGGAACGGCGATCCGGAGAGGTCGGGCCGGTGTTCCGGCGGGTAGGGGTCGGCGGCGAAGTCGAGGTAGCGCTGATCGAACGAGAGGAAGTAGTCGAGGTAGCGCTCACCGAAGAAGAAGTCGCCGAGCGCCTCGTCCCAGGTGACGCCGTACCGTGAAAGAGCGGGAAAGCCGAGGACGAGAACGAGGGCGGCGAGCCCCAGCGGCACGCTCCAGCGCTTGATCACTACGGGCGTGGTTTGTACCACGCCCTTCGTTCGGATGATTTCGGCGCCGAGGACGGCGCGACGGGCGTGGTTTGTACCACGCTCTCGATGAAGCAGATACGCTACGCGGGCCGATGAAGCCGCTGCGGCCGCTGGGCCGATACCTTTTTCGCTACTCGGGCTGGGTCACGATCGCGCTGGTCGCCACGCTGACCTACGCCGCTACCACCGCCGCGATGATCGCGCTGATCGAGCCGATCTTCTCCGAGGTGCTCCCGTTCAGCGACGAGGTCGACCGGGTGGCGAGCGAGCTCGGCGGCGCCGCGCCCGATGAGGGCGGCGACGCCCGTGTGTCCGGCATCTCCGTGTTCAACCTGCGCGGCCAGCTCGATGCGCTCTACGAGCGGCTCAAGGCCTTCTTCGGGATCACGCCGGAGAGCGTCGTCTTCTTCGTGCCGGCGCTGTTCTTCCTGGTCTACATGCTGCGCATGATCGCGGCGTTTCTGTCCGGTTATGCCTTCCAGCACGCCGGGCTCGGGGTGACCAGCGACCTGCGCACCGACCTCTGCGACCACATGCTGCACCAGTCGAGCCGGTTCCACGCCGAGCACAGCTCGGGTGAGCTGTTCAGTCGGATGGTCTCCGACATCGACAAGATGCAGAACGCGGTCTCCAACCACCTGCTCGACCTGCTGCAGCAGACGACCACGCTGGTGGTCCTGATCGTGCTCCTGCTCTCGACCAACTTCAAGCTGGCGGTCATCTGCCTGGTGGCGGCGCCCGCCATCGTCTATCCCATCTACCGCTTCGGCCGCGGCATGCGCCAGACCAGTCACCGCAGCCAGGAGCGCATGGCGGAGCTCTCGAGCCTGCTCACCGAGATGGTGCGCGGCCATCGGATCGTCAAGGCGTTCGGCATGGAGGATTTCGAGCTGACGCGGTTCCGCCGCGCCACCGATCGCCACCTGCGCGTCAACCTGCGGGCGCAGGTGCTGTCGAGTTTTTCCACGCCGGTGGTCGAGACCATGACCTCGCTCGGCGGCTGCATGCTCATGATCTACGCCGCCTACCTCATTCGCGCCGGCCAGCTCACGACGCCGCTCCTGATCCAGTTCTTCACCAACCTGCTGCTGCTCTACGATCCGATCCGGCGGCTCAACAAGGTGAACCTGGTGCTGCAGGGCGCCGCCGCCGCGGCGCAGCGGGTGTTCCAGATGCTCGCGATCCCCAACGAGATCGTCGATAGGCCGCGCGCGCAGCCGCTCGAGACCGTGGAGCGGGGGCTGCGCTTCGAGTCGGTGCGCTTCGGCTACCGCGGCGACGGCGAGTACGTGCTCGAGGACTTCAGCCTCGAGCTCCCGGCCGGCAAGATGATCGCGCTGGTGGGGCCGTCGGGCGCCGGCAAGACCACGGTGGTGAACCTGCTGCCGCGCTTCTTCGACCCCGAAGCGGGTTCGATCTCGATCGACGGGGTCGACATCCGCGACCTGCCGCTCAAGAACCTGCGCTCGCTGATCGGCCTGGTGACGCAGGAGACCATCCTGTTCAACGACACCGTGCGCAACAACATCGCCTATGGCAGGAGCGAGGTCTCGCTCGAGCGCGTGCGCGAGGTCGCCGCGGCGTCGTACGCCGACGAGTTCATCATGGCGATGCCGCAGGGCTACGACACCGTGATCGGCGAGTCGGGCTCGCAACTCTCGGGCGGCCAGCGCCAGCGCCTGGCGATCGCGCGCGCGCTGCTCAAGAACGCGCCCATCCTGGTGCTCGACGAGGCCACCTCCCAGCTCGACACCGAATCCGAGGCGTCGGTGCAGAAGGCGCTCAACAACCTGATGCAGGGCCGCACCACGCTGGTGATCGCGCACCGGCTGTCGACCGTGATGTCCGCCGACGCGATCGTGGTGATGGAGCGCGGTCGGATCGTCGAGCGCGGCACCCATGCCGAGCTGCTCGAGATGGGCGGGCTCTACAAGCGGCTCTACGATCTTCAGTTCCGCGTGTAGCGCAGGCCTCGAGAGCATTTCGATAGCGCATGGCGTCCTTCCCGCCGCCGCCGGACGATCTGGTCTCCGCCTGGCGCCGCGCGTCACGACACTTCCCGCATCGCGGCATCACGCTGGTCGATCGACGCGGTCGCGCCGTCGAGAAGCGCTCCTACCCGGACCTGACGACCCGCTTCGAGCTTCACGCGCGGCGTCTGGCTCGGCGAGGTGTCGCGCCCGGCGATCGGGTGCTGGTCTGCCTCGGCACCTCGTGGGAGTGGCTCGACGCCTGGTTCGGCGCTCTCTTTCTCGGCGCGCTGCCGGTGGCGCTGGCGCCGCCCGAAGGCCTGGGCTCGCCGGCCGGCGCGCTCGAGCGCGCGGAAGGTGTCGCCAAACGGCTCGACGCCGTTCTATTCGTCTGCGGCGACTCGCTCGCGCCGTTGGTGCGAATCGAGGCCTTTCCGGCGCTGCAGGCGATAGCGGTCACGCCAGGCGAGCTGGCCGCATCGGAGCCCGCCCCCGCGTCGTCGCCGGATCGGCGCGCGACAGCTCCCGACTCGATCGCGTTCCTCCAGCTGACCAGCGGCTCGACCGGTATTCCGCGCGCGGTGTGCATTCCCCATCGCGCCGCCGTCCACAACCCGATCGCCAGCGCCGAAGCGCTGGGCCGGCCGCACGGCGCCCCGGCGTGGGAGTGGGAAGATGCCCACGTGCTGTGGCTGCCCCTCCATCACGACATGGGCCTGGTGGGCGGGATCCTCTACTCCCTGCTCAATGGTCTCGATCTGTACCTGGCGAGCCCGCGCGCGTTCCTGGCGCGACCACGCGTGTGGCTCGAGCTCCTGAGCGCGGCCGGCCGCTCGGTGTCGCCGGCGCCCAACTTCGCCTATCAGCTCTGCGTCGATCGCATCGCGGAGGACGAACACCGGGGGCTCGACCTCGGGCGCGTGCGCGCTGCTCTACTCGGCGCCGAGATGGTGCGACCCGAGACCGCGGCGTCGTTCGCGCGCGCGTTCGCCGCGGCCGGTCTCGATGCCCGCGCGATGCGTCCCTGCTATGGGCTGGCGGAGGCCACCCTCGCCGTCAGCTTCGACAGCGCCGGCGAGGGTGTTCGCACCGCGCCGGTGCCCGACGACGGGCGCGGCGCCGGAGAGCCGGGCGAGGTGGTGTCGGTTGGCGTGCCGGTGCCGGACACCGAGGTGCGCGTGACGTCGCCCGACGGCGCGCCGCTCGGCGAAGACAGAGTGGGGGAGGTGCTGGTGCTTGGCCCCGGCGTCTTCGCCGGCTACTGGAACGACGACGAGGCGACGCGCGACACTCTCACCGCCGACGGCTGGCTGCGCACGGGCGATCTCGGCTTCCTGCGCGGCGGTGAGCTCTACCTCTCAGGCCGCACCAAGGACATCCTGATCGTGCGCGGCCAGAACCTGATGCCGCACGAGCTCGAGTGGATCGTCGAAGAGGTGGCGGGCGGCGGTGGCGCCTGCCGCGCCGGAGCTTTCTCGGTGCCGCGCGCGAGCGGCGAGGAGCCGGTGGTGGTGGTCGAGGTCGACGGCGACGCGCCGTCGGACCTGGGCGGAGTCGAGCGAGAGATCCGCGACCGCGTCGGCCGGCGCCTCGCCCTCGTGCTCGCCGACGTCGCCTTCGTGCGCAGGGGTAAGATCCCGAAGACGACGAGCGGCAAGGTGCAGCGCCGCGAGCTGCGCGCCCGCTATCTCGCGCGCCAGCTGGAGCGTCTTACACCGTGAGCACAGAGAGCCGGGAGACCGCGTTGGCGGTGTTGGCCCGCGTCACCGGCCGGGCGCGCGCCGAGATCGCGATCGAGATGAGCCTGGTGGGCGACCTCGGCATCGACTCTCCCAAGGCGCTCGAGCTCCTGCTCGAGCTCGAGGAGGCGCTCGGCATCGAGATCAGCGATCGGGACGCTTCGGGGATGGACACGGTGCGCGACGTGATCGCGTTCGCGGACCGGGTGGCATGAGCTGGGGCCGGTTGGTCGCTCCGCTCGGGCCGGCGGCGGTCACCTCCGTCTATCGCACGCTGGGGGCGAGCTATCGCTACGTGGTGAGCCGGCCGGAGCGCCTGGACGGGTTGGTTCGAAGCGGGCCGGTGGTGCTCGCGATGTGGCACGACCAGGCGTTCGCCGCGGCTCGCTTCCTCGATCGCCGGTTGCATCGCGCCGGACTCGGACTCACCCTGATCGCGAGCCAGTCCCGCGACGGCGAGCTGGTGGCGCGGCTCGCCGGCACGCTGGGAATACCGGTGGTGCGCGGCTCGACCTCGCGCGGCGGGCGGGGCGCGATCCTGGCGCTCCATCGCGCGCTGGTGAAGCACCGCTCGTCGCCGCTGCTCGCGCCCGACGGTCCGCGCGGACCGCGGCACGTCGCTAAGACCGGAGCCGTGCTGCTCGCGCAGTTCGGGCACGCTCCGCTCGTGCCGCTGGCGTTCGCAGCCGCTTCGGGCTTTACGCTCCGCTCCTGGGACCGCATGGTGGTCCCCCGGCCATGGGCGCGCATCGGGGTGGCGATCGGCGAGGCGCGGCTGGTGCCGCGGGATCTCGACGGCGACGGAATCGAGTCCGAGCGGATGCGCCTGCAAGAGACGCTCGAGTCCCTCGAGACCGAAGCCAGCGGTTCAGTCGGCGCGCGCGCGGCGTCGAGCGTCGGCGTGGGCGCGGCGGAGGGCATGCATGGAAAGAAGATCGTGTGATCGTTCGACCACCGAGCCTCGGATGCTCGGTTTCGCGCTGGCGGGACTCCGGCTCGCGGCGCTGGGTGCGATCGTGAGCGCGCCGCTCGCAGCGTCCGACCGCGGCGGTCTCACCGCGGTCGACGGCGTTCGCGTCGGCAGTCATACGTTGACGGCGCGCCCGACCGGGTGCACCGTGGTGTTGGTGGAGGAGGGCGCAGTGGGAGGCGTCGACGTGCGCGGAGCCGCGCCGGCGACGCGCGAGACCGATCTCCTCGATCCCGTCAACACGGTTCAGGTGGTGCACGCCATCGTGCTCTCGGGCGGCAGCGCGTTCGGCCTCGACACCGCCACCGGCGTGATGCGCTACCTCGAAGAGCGCGGCAAGGGCTTCGCGGTCGGCGCCTCGCGCGTGCCGATCGTTCCCGCCGCCGCTATCTTCGATCTCACCGTCGGCGACGGCCGCATCCGGCCCGATGCGACCTGCGGCTACGAGGCGGCGCGCGCCGCCACCACCGCGCGTCCGACCGAGGGCAGCGTCGGCGTCGGAGCGGGCGCCACCGTCGGCAAGCTGCTCGGCATGGGCCGTGCCATGAAGGGCGGGCTGGGCTCTGCCGAGATCCGCACCGGCGATCTGGTGGTCGCCGCGCTGATCGCGGTGAACGCGGTGGGCGACGTCGTCGATCCCGCGACCGGCCGGGTCGTCGCCGGCGCGCGCGGTGAGGACGGCCGCACTCTGGTCGATGCTCGCGTCCTGTTGCGCAGCGGGCTCGGCGCCGAGCCACCGGCGCGCGCCAACACCACGATCGGCGTGATCGCCACCAACGCCAGGCTCACCAAGACCGACGCCAATCGCGTCGCCCAGGTCGCGCACGACGGCCTGGCCCGCTCGATCGCGCCGGCGCACACGCCGGGCGATGGTGACACGCTGTTCGTGCTCGCCACCGGCGCGATCGATGCGCCGTCGCTCCTGGTGGTCGGCGAGCTGGCGGCGCAGGCGGTGGCCGAAGCCGTGCTGCGCGCGGTGCGGGAGGCGACCGGAGTCGAAGGCTACCCCGCGGTGCGCGATCTTGCGCCGTCCGCGGCGCCAGAATGATTGCTAGCGGAGCGAATGGTAAACACCATTCGCGGAGCCGCGCCGTCCTCGGCGCCGACAACAAGCTAGCGGAGCGAATGGTAAACACCATTCGCGGAGCTAGCTCTCGATGAGGCCGCGCGCGACGGCGTCGTCGATCAGCGACTTCGCGTACTCCCAGAGGTCGGGAGCGCCGTCGCCCATGGGCTGATTGCGCGCGACCACCTGATCGCGCGTGACGCTGTGCTCGCGCCAGGTGCCGCCGCCGGTCGTGTAGTTGTGGAGCACGGGCTGCAGGCGGTCGAGCGCCGCGGCGAACCGCGCGTCGGGCGACGCCCGCGCGTCGAACTCCTCCCACAGGCCGCGCAGCTCGGCCGCGAGGTCTTGAGGGAGGAGCGCGAACAGACGATCGGCGGCTCGTCGCTCCCGCTCGTTCTGATCGAGGACGGCGGTCTGGTCGTAGCAGAAGGTATCGCCGGCGTCGATCTCGACGAGATCGTGGACCAGCACCATCTTGAGCACGCGCGTGAGGTCGAGCCCGGGCGGTCCGTACTCGGCGAGCAGCACCGCCATCACGGCGAGGTGCCAGGAGTGCTCGGCCGAGTTCTCGCGCCGCGACCGATCGAGGATCCAGGTCCGTCGCAGGACGCTCTTGAGCTTGTCGATCTCGAGAATGAACTGGATCTGCGCCCCGAGCCGATCGGTGCCACCTGCTGTCTTCGGTCGGGGATCGGCCACGAGCCGAGCTTACCTGTCCTGCGCCCGCGAGCCGCTGGCGGCGTCGATATCATCGAGGTTGGTCGGCCGGCGGGCACCTCCGTTTCCTCCGCTTGGCCGCGAAATTTTTCTGAGCGATACTGACGTTCTTTCCTAGTCATACAGGTACCTGGAGCCAGGAGGCGGATCATGATCGCACCCGGCCTTACTCGATCCCTCACCGCATTGATGCTCCTTCCCGGCACCGTCATGGGCGGCGTCGGGCTCTCGACCGTCGCGCTCGCCGCGCTGGCGCAGCCCGTCGTGGCCCAGCAGCAGCCGAGCCCGGCCCAGCCCCCGACCGACGAGGCGGTGCCGCTGGTGTTCGGCGAGGTGCTCGACGTGCGCGTCGTGAACGTCGAAGTGGTGGTCACCGACAAGGACGGCGAGCGCGTGCGCGGCCTCGACGCCAAGGATTTTCGCCTCAAGGTCGACGGTAAAGAGGTGCCGATCGACTACTTCAGCGAGATCGTCGGCGGCGAGGTGGTGACCCGCGAAGGCGCCAGCGTCAAGGGCGTGCCGTCGCTCCTGCCCGGCCAGCCGGTCGGCACCAGCTACCTGGTCTTCATCGACGACTTCTTCACCATCGCGCGCGACCGCGACCGCGTGCTGGAGAGGCTCGAGCAGCAGGCGGCGGCGCTCCAGCCCGAGGACCGCATGGCGGTGGTCGCCTTCGACGGCCAGGAGCTGACCATGCTGTCCAGCTGGACCAACTCGGAGCGCGTGCTGCAGGACGCTCTGCGCAAGGCGCGCGCGCGGCCGACCACCGGCCTCATGCGCATGGCCGAGCTCAACCAGAACGACGAGGACCGCCGTCAGCGGCGCGACATGGAGACCACCACGCTCGCCTTCCTCGATCAGGAGCGCGAGCATCGGATCGAGATGCGGCTCGACCCCGAGGAGCTGGGCTACGCCACGCGTCTGGTCGATCAGCTCGAGCGCTCGGTGGACGCCGCCATCGCGACGCTGCGCGGCTTCGCCGATCCGCCCGGTCGCAAGGCGATGCTCCTGCTCTCGGGTGGTTGGCCATACAACCCGGCCGAGTACACGGTCAACGACTACGACGCCGATTTCGTCGACGTGGTGTCGGCCGGCGCCGATCCGCAGATCCCGGTCGGGCGCGAGCTGTACGGGACGCTGGCCAACGCGGCCAACCTGCTCGGCTACACCCTCTACCCGGTCGACGTGCCGGGCATGGTCCGCGACTCCCGTGACGCCTCGGTGGGGGCGCCCACCAACGAGCAGGCGGGCTCGGTCGGCGGCTTGTTCCCGCGCGAGCTCCAGAGCCACGCCAGCCTCGAGTACCTGGCCAAGGAGACCGGCGGCGAAGCCTTGATCAACTCGCGCCGCGACGATGCGTTCGAGCGCGTCACCGCCGACACCCGCTCCTACTACTGGCTCGGCTTCACGCCGACGCGCACGCAGGACGACAAGCCGCACGAGATCGTGGTCGAGTCACTGCGTCCGGGTCTCGAGGTCCGGTCGCGCGAGGGCTTCCTCGACTTCTCGAAGCCCAAGGAGCTCACCATGATGGTCGAGAGCGCGCTTCTCTTCGGCAGCCCGCCGTCGACCACGCCGCTCGAGCTCAAGTTCGGCAACCCGAAGAAGGCCGGCGGCGGCAAGATGAGCCTGCCGCTCGAGGTCGGCATCCCGATGGAGCAGGTGACGATGATCCAGGCCGGCAACCAGTACGCGGCCGACCTCGAGCTGCGAATCACCGTGATGGACCGCAACGGTGGCCGCTCCGATACTCCCGTGTCGAAGATCGAGATCCGTGGCGATCGCCCGCCCCAGGCCGGCCAGTTCTTCCGCTACGTCACCGACCTCGGGATGCGCCGCAAGGAGCACCGCGTGGTGGTGGCGGTGTGGGACCCGGTGAGCGGAACGGTGATGTCGAGCTCGGCCGAGGTGAGCCCGTAGTGCGCCGTCCGCGGCGCCAATATGATCAGTAGCGGAGCGAATGGTAAACACCATTCGCGTAGCTACTCTCCCATCGCCTCGCGGTAGATCTCCAGGGTCCGCTGCGCCGTATTGCGCCAATCGAAGTCGTTGCTCCGGACGGCGCCTTTTGCGGCCAGCTCCGCGCGATGCTCGGGCGAGGTGATGCACCGCGCGATCGCCTTGGCGATGTCCTCGACGTCGTGCGGATTGACCAGGTCGGCGGAGCCTCCCGCCACCTCGCGCAGGGCGGCGGTGGTCGAGGTGATGACCGGCACTCCCGACGCCATCGCTTCGATCACCGGCAGTCCGAAGCCTTCGTACAGACTGGGATAGAGGAAGGCGAGCGCTCCCTGGTAGAGCGCCGGCAGGTCGTCGTCGGGCACGTGGCCGAGGAAGGCGACCCGCTCTGCGATTCCCAGCGACCGGCAGAGGAAGTGCAGGCGAGCCGACTCACCGTTGCGATCGCCGACGCAGGCGAGCGTGGTGTCGCCGGGGGCGAGCTCGAGAGCGCGCGCGTACGCCCGCAGCATGTTCTCGACGTTCTTGTGGGGCTTCGGATTGCCGACGAAGAGCAGATAGGGGCTGCGCAGCCGGAAGCGCTGCAGCTTGGCCTGGATCTCGTCGCCAGTGAGCGCGCGCCGGAACACCTCGTCGACGCCGTTGTAGACGACGCGCAGGGCGGCGCCGTCGACGCCGAAGAAGTCCTGGACGTCGTCGCGCGTGCTCTCCGATACGGTGATGATGCGGCGACCGAGGCGCAGGCTGCGGCCGATCATCAGGCGGGCGTAGAGGAGCGCGAGCCGGTTCTTCAAGAACTGTGGGAACAACAGGTGGATGATGTCGTGGATGGTGACCACCGCCGGGCAGGGCAGGTGCCCCGGCAGCACGTAGTGGGTGGCGTGGTAGACGTCCGGTCGCAGGCGTCGCAGGGCCCACGACACCGTCCCCAGCTCGCGCAGCGAGTACACGGTCGAGCTCTCGGTGAAGGCATGGAAGTTGGTGCCCAGACGGTCGACGAAGCTACGGCCGTCCCGGTTCACCAGCACCCAGTAGTGGTTGGTGCGGTCGATCTCGGCCAGCGATCGCAACAGGTTGCGGATGTAGGTGCCGATCCCGAAGTCGGCGAGCTTGCGGGCGTCGATGCAGATGCGACGACTCATCGGCTCACGCCGAGCTCGGCGACCCGGTGCGCCACGGCGCGCAGGATCTCCTCGTCGGCCTCGGTGACGCCGAGGTCGCCGAGCGCGGCGGCGACTTCGGTCAGCACCTCCGTGTCGACGTCGTCGCGGGAGTACGGCGAGAGCGGAGGAGGCGGGACGCCGGCGCGCAGCGGTCTCGAGGGAGCCGCGCGCCCGCCGCGCGTGCCCGCCACGGTTTCCACGACCGCCGCGTAGGCTTCGACGGCGGCTTCCACCGAGTGATGGTCGCGCGTCCAGTGTGCAGCGCTCTCTCCCAGCGTGCGCCGCAGCTCCGGTCGAGCGAGCAGCGTCTCGAGCACCGCGTCCAGCGTGGGCTCCTCGAGTGAATCGACCGGCACCTTGGCGCAGCAGGAGTCGGGGATCTCGGCGAACCATCCGGTGTCGGACACCACCACGGGACAGCCCATCCCGAGCAAGCGCAAGCAGGTGCTCGAGGTCTCGCCGCCGGTCGGATAGCGAAGGTTCACGCCGACGTCGGTGGCCGCCATCGCCGCCTGCAGACGGTCGAACGAGACGCGATCGAGAACGCGCACGCGCGAGGCCGCTTGAGAGCCGAGTCCACCGCTCCGGCGCAGGAAGCTCGGGCTCTCGGGTCCCACCACCATCAGCATGCAGTCGGGCCGAGCCGCGGCGAGGCGTCCGAACGCGCGCAGCACGACGTCGAGTCGCTTGGAGGCGGCGGCAACACCGAACGCGCCGATGACCAGGGCGCGCTCCGGGATCTCCAGCTCCTGGCGCAGCGCGGCGGCGGGCGAGCGCAGGTCGGGCGGGTGCGGCAGGGCCAGCGGCGCGATGTGGACGCTCGCGAGCGGACGGCTCTTCGCGATGCGATCACGCGCCGCCCGACTGTGCACGATGACGGCGAGGCTCGCGTCCACCACGCGCTCGAAGAGCGGCCAGTCGAACGGCGACGGCTGTTCGCCGCCCGCAGCTAACAACGCGGTCAGTCGCTCGCCACTTCGCCCCAGCGCGTAGCGGAGCTCCTCGTTCCAGGCGCGCGGACCGCCATGCGCGTACGCTCGGTCGCGCACCAGGTCGTGCAGGACGTACTCGTGGAGGACCGCGATCCCGGGGAGCTGCCGCGCCAGATCGTAGATCTCGGCGTGGTGTCCGGCGTGATTCCCCAGTTGATAGATGGCGACGTGGCTGGCCACCGAAGTGAAGTCGCGAAACCGACGCAACGGCAGGCCGCAGCGCAACGCGGCGGCGCTGCGCTCGGGCTCGTCAGTGAAAACCTCGAGATCGAATCGCTCCGCCAGTGGTTGCAGGAGCGCCGCGCTGTGGTCGGCGATGCCGGTGCGCTGCGGCGGCAGCGGCGTGAGCAACGCGACCTGCTGCCAGGGCGTCACGGTCATGCGGTGCCCGCGCGAGAGGTGGTCGCCACCGCTTCGCCGGTGAGCGCAGCGATCACTCGATCCCAGCTCAACCCGGCGACCGCGTCGTGGCCGCGCCGGCCGAGCTCGGCGGCGCGCTGCCGATCCTGCCAGAGCAGGTCGAGGCTCGCCGCGAAGGCGGCTGCATTGCCGGGTGGATGAACCCGCCCGTTCTCGTCGTGGCGCACCAGCTCGAGAACGGCGCCGGAATCGGCCGCGGTGAGGATCGGCTTGGCGGCCTTGAACGCCTCGACGGTGACGAAGCCGAAGTCCTCGTCGTACGGCGCGTAGTAGACCGCCAGGCAGTCGCGATAGAGCGCGATCAACTGCTCGTCGGTGACCCGCCCCACCAACTCGACGCGGCGCTCGAGCCCGTGCCGGCGGATGAGCTCGATCAACTTGTCGCGCTGCGGCCCCTCGCCGGCGATCGTGCACCGCACCGGCGCGGTGGTGCGGCTCAGGCTCTCGATCAGGAGCTCGACGCGCTTGAGCTCCTCGAGGCGGCCGGCGGCGAGCACGTAGTCGCCCGTCGGCCCCGTCTCGAGGCGATCGAACAGTCGCGGCGGCGGGTGGAGCACGAGGGGCTCGACGCCGTTGTGCCGTCGTGCGCGCTCGGCGACGTTGGCGGAGATGGCATAGAGCGCCCGCGACTCGGCGAACGCGCGGTCGTCCATCGCGCGCACCAGCTCCACCAGGCGCCGGTCCCGCTGGCCGCGGCCGAAGTCACTCCACGACGTGCCCAGCAGGTCGTAGACCTGCCGGAACTGGTGCACCAGCCAGACCACTTTGTTGGAGTGACGCACCAGATAGGAGGGAAACTTGGTGGCGATCACGAGGTCGGGCTCGCCCGCCGGCCCGTCCAGGCTGAGCAGGCGCCAGGCGAGCGCGCTCTCGACGATCTCGAGGCGGGGGACCCAGGCGAATGGCACCGTGATCAGAGCGCTCTCGAAACCGCGCTTCTGGAGCTCGTGATGGAGCGATTCGGCGAGCGCTTCGGCGCCGCCGGTGGTGAACGGAACCTGAGTTGAGCAGACGGCGACCCGCATGCGGGTCAGGGCGGTCCAGTGACGCGACGCAACTCCGCGGCGAGCGCTTCGTTGCGAGCATGGAGCTCGGCCAGCGCGAGCTCGACGCTTCGGTTGAACCGGTTCAACTGGCGCAGCAGTGCCCGATGCTGGCGGCGGGCGAACAGGACGTAGCAGGCGTGCTCGACGAAGCCTCGCAGGGCGCTGGCGCCCTCGGAGCGGAACCCGGGCTCTTCGAGCGCGGCGTCGCGACGCACCGCGGCCAGGAACGCCGGCAGCTCGCCCCGCTGCTGGTCGAGGCAGGCGAGCTCGGCTTGACGCTGGCGCACGCCGGCGCGCAGTCGTTCGAGCACGAGCGCCACGTCGTCGTCGCGCTCCATGGGCGCGTCTGGCTCGGCCACCTCGGCAAGCATGACATAGGCAGTTCGCCCGGTCCTGCAGTCAGCGGCGGAAGCGCGCCAGGTAGGAGAGCGAGTTGCCGAGCTTCTGCTCGAGCGCGAACCCGGCGGCGCTGGCGAGCTGTACCACCGCACCCAGCCGGACGAACTCGGGGTCGAAGAAGATCTCGCCGATGACCAGTCGGCCCCGCGGCTTGAGCACCCGGTGCAGCTCGCGCAGGGCGGCAGGGCCGTTCGGGATCTCGCCCAGCACTCCCACCAGGTATGCACCGTCGAAACTGCCGTCGGAGTAGGGAAGCGTGTCGGCGCTTCCCTGGCGCGGAGCTATGTTGGTGATGCCGGCGCTACGCGCGCGGCGCATGACGTCGTCGAGCATCTCCTGCTGAATGTCGAAGACGTCGAGTGTGCCGCCGGCAGCGAGCGCGGTCGCAACCGGCAGCGCATGGATCCCGACCCCGGGGCCGATTTCGAGGATGCGCTCGCCGGCGCGCGGGTCGAGGGCGCGCAGCAGGTGCTCCGGCGAGTGGTTGCCTCGCGGCACGCGCAGGGTCCAACGCAGCGCGTACGGCATCGGTCCCGGATGCTTCGTGCTCCAGTGGCGGGTGAGCAGCGCTGCCACCGAACCCAGGAGGAAGGACGCGAGAGCCCAACCCGGCCGCCCGCTCGCAAGTACTGCCGCGCTCACGATGAGCGCCGCCAACGCCCCGAAGCCCAACCAGTCGCTCGCTCTCATGAAGACGTCATGTGCTGAAGCGGGCGGATGCTAACAGGGACCGGCCGAGCATCTTGTAGCCTTGGTGCGCGGAAGGCGGGCCCCGCACCTCGATGTCCCTCAAGGAGCAGCTCAAGCAGAAGACCGGCCGGTGGTGGCCGTGGCTCACGCTGCCGGTCCGGATCGTGCGGCTCCTGTTCGGCGCCATTTTCGACCTGCCACGCATGCTGCGGTGGGATCGAGTGCGAGCGACGCGGCGCTTCTCGGCCGAGTGCCGTCAACGGCTCGCGCTCGATCGCGGCGGCGATCGTCTCGCGGTCGCCGTCGATGTCACTCCCTACTGGGAGAAGCTCACCGGCGTGGGCTGGTATCTGCATCAACTGCTGATCCACCTCGCGAGTGAAGACTCGGTCCGCCTCTACCTGTACGGCCCGACTGTGTTCATCGACTCCGGCGATCCGCCGCCGGCGGTCGAGTTGCCGGCAGGGCCGTCGTTGCGAACGATGGCGATCGTGGTGCCGCCCGACGTCCTCTTCCCGAGCCTGCTGGTTCGCGTGCTGCGGCGGCTCGAGCCTTGGCTGATCGCCCGCCAGCGGCACGACGTCGTGTTCGCGCCGAACTTCCTGGTGCCGGCGATGCTGCGGCGATCGAGCGGCTCCCTGGTGGTGATGGTGCACGACCTCGGCGTTCGGCACGTCGCGTGGAGCCTCGACGATCGCACGCGCGAGGCGCTCGAGCACGGCCTCGAAGCGAGTCTCACGCGCGCCGCGGCGGTGATCACTCCGTCGCGCGCGGTGGGGGACGAGCTGGTGGCGGCCGGACTGGCAGAGGCGGCGACGGTGACGGCGATCCATCACGGACCCGGTCAGGTCGCGAGTGCGGGGTCCGCGGCAAAGCCGGTGGAGGTCCCCGAGCGCTACGCGCTCTTCGTCGGGACGCTCGAGCCGCGCAAGAATCTCGAGCTACTGCTCGAGCTGTGGCCTCGGCTGCGGGCGGATCATCGCGACTGGCCCGCGTTGGTCGTCTGCGGCGGCTGGGGCTGGAAGACGGAATCGATGCGCGAGCGCGTCGACCTGGCGCGGCGCGAGGGCTGGCTCCATTCGCTCGGCTACGTTGGCGACGCGCCGCTGCTCGCGCTCTATCGCGGCGCGCGGTTCCTGGTGTTCCCCTCGCTCTACGAGGGATTCGGTCTGCCGCTGCTCGAAGCGATGGCGGTGGGCTGCCCGGTGGTGTGCAGCGAGCTGCCGGTGTTCCGTGAAGTGGCAGGCGACGCGGCCGAGTACGCGCCGACCGAAGACGTCTCGGCCTGGGTCGAGGCTCTGCTGCGCGTCGAGTCCGACCCCGATCGCCGAACGGAGCTGCGCCGCCTCGGTCTCGAGCGCGCGGCGGCATTCGATTGGGAGCGCTCCGTCGGCGAGACGCTCGACGTGTGGCGGAGCGCGGCGGGGCGCGCCGTGCGCGGGGTTCATGGCCAGGCCGGCAAGGAAATGCGGAGCGGTGTCTCCCAGGCCGACCCCACATGAAGCGGATCGTTTGGCCGCTTCTGGTCGCGCTGGCGGCGGCTGCGCTCGCCGGGCACATCGCGTACTGGTACCTGCCCCGGGCGAGGACCGCGGCGGTGGACCCAGAGTCGGCGGCTGGCGCGCTCTTCGCCCAAGGAGATCAACCCGTACGCGCATGGCTTGCCTATCCCCACCAGAACGTGGGCGCGGCGGCGGAGGCGATGGATGACCCGGCGGCGGCGGTCTCGGCGGCGGCGCGGCTGGCGGGTCTCGGCGATCTCTCGCTCCCGGCGTTCGGCCCGTTCGCGCTGCCGCCGTCCGACGCGTTGGCGATCGCGGTCGAGCCCGGCGGCGAACGGCTCGCCGTCACCATCGAGGTCTTCCCGGTGGTCGCGGCATTGGCGCGTCTCGCCGGGTCGATCGCGGACAACCCCGTCCTGCGCGGTGGGTCCACCACGGTTTCCGGACGGCAGATGAGCGTGACCTGGCACGGGCGCGCCTGGACCATGGCCTCGGCCGACGAGCGGGAGCCGCGGGCTTCGCGCACGGTTTCGACCGAGGAAGGGCTCGCGTTCATCACACTCGATGAGCGGCAGGGCGCGGTCGAGCCCGGGACCTACCGCCTCCGCCGCGAGCACGACGAGCTGGTGCTGGCGTCGTCGGGCGCTGAAGCGCGCTCGCGCGCCGGCGAGCTTGCCGAGCAGGGTGCGCGCGACCACGATCTCGCGGTCGTCGTCCTGCGCGCTCGCGCACCCGATGCGATGAGCCTGCTGACGATGCCGAGGATCCACGAGCGCGGGCTGCGATTGCCGGATTCCGCAGTGGCGTGGACGGCTCGCGAGGCACGCTTTCGATTGCCCGGCGAGCGCATCCTGCGGATCCTGGGGACCGAGCCGATCGAAGGACAGGTGGGAGCGTGGAGCATCGCGGCGATGGAAGAGAAGAGTCTCGGCATCGCGACCCAGTTGGCTCCCGCGCTCGGTGAGGCGGTGGCTGCGCAGCAGGCGTCGCTGGTGCTGTGGCTGCGGCCGCTCGACTACCTGCCGGTGGTCTCCGCCATCGCCGCGGTGCTCGGCGCGCTGCCGATCGCGCCGACCGACGAGGTCGAGCGCTGGCGCGATCTGGAGACGGTGCTCGAATCGCTCGGACCGGTCGAGCGGGTTTCGGTGACGGTGGCTCCAACGGGCAGCGAGGCGCGCCTCGGCTGGCGTGGGCGCTGATCGGCTTGCGGGTAAGCTCCGACCGAGCGACCACTCACGCTGCAAGCGCGGGAGGAGAAGCGATGAGGCGGTGGACGACCCGGTGCTTCGAGACGATCACGGTGACGCTCCTGTCGTTGGGCACCCTAGTGAGCCCGGCTCGAGCAGCCGCCAACTACGACTACGATCCTTCCGCCGACTTTTCGAAGTACAAGACGTTTCGCTGGATCGGTGACGGCCCAGGCGCGGCGTCGCGCGCGCAGCGCAACCGGACCGGGGCGCAGCATCCACAGCTCTCGCCTCTGGTCGAAAAGCAGATCGGCGAGTCGGTGAAGTCCACCCTCGAAGCCAAAGGCCTCACCTACGTCGACCAGGGTCCCACCACCGATCTCGGCGTCGCCATCCACACCGGCTCGCAGCGTGAGGTCGTCGGCTACGGTTGGGGGCCGCGCCACCTCGGCCCGCGCCGTGTCGAGGTCAACAAGGAGGGCGTCCTCACCATCGATCTGGTCGATCGGCAGGCCAAGGAGCTGATCTGGCGCGGATGGATCGCCGCGCCCATCAAGGAGGACCCGGAGAAGCTACACAAGCAGATCGAGAGCCTGGTGGAGAAGGTCCTCGACCACTACCCGCCGCCGGCCAAGTGAGCCGCTCCAGCCATTTGATTTCCGCTGCCCCGGACCGGTAGACTCAAGGGCCGCCTCTGGCCCGTCCGGCGGCCGCACCTACACCTCGAGCCATGCGCCTTCACCTGGATCGCGAACGCGACGAGCCCCTCCTGTGGGAGGAGAGTGTCGTGCTGGAGCCCGCCGCGCTGGGCCCGGAGCTCATCGTCGAGCTCACGCCGATCGAGGTTCGCGGCCGGGTCGATCTCATCGGCGACGACGCCGGCGAGTCGCGGGGCGGCGGCGCGCGCTCGAGAGCGGCCGCGGCAGCCGCCGCGGCCTCCTTCCAGGTCGCCATGGACCTGCGCTATGGACAGGCGCTGGCGTGCACCCGGTGTCTGCAGCCGGTGCGCTCCGAGGTGACCACGCACGCCGAGATCATGGTCACGGCGCGTCCCAAGCCGACCCGCGCGAAGGAGGGCGGAGCTGCGGCATCCGGCACCCACGCGCGCGGCCAGCGACCTGCTGCCAAGAAGGCCAAGGCGCACGCCAAGGAGCCGGCGTCCGAGCCGGAAGTGGAGCTCGAGAAGGACGAGCTGGGCGCGATCGTCATCGAGGGCGAGCACCTCGACACCGAGCCTCTGATCGCCGAACAGATCCTGCTCGAAATCCCGATGAAGCCGTTGTGCGCCCCCGAATGTCGTGGTTTGTGCCCACGCTGTGGAGCCGACCGGAACGCCGTCGCCGATTGCTGCGAGGAGCCAGCCGGCGACGAGCGGTGGGAGGCTCTGGGCGCGCTCCGCGACCGACTCTCGGCCGACGGCCGATAAAGCCGATCGATCCCGTCTACCGTTTTCTTCAACCGAGGTGAACCCATGCCGAATCCGAAGCACCGCCACTCCAAGGCCCGCCGCGACAAGCGGCGCGCGCACGACGCCCTCAAACCGCCCGGCACGTCGATCTGCCCCGACTGCGGCGAGGCCAAGCTCCCGCATCGCGCCTGCCGTCATTGCGGCTCGTACCGCGGGCGCGACATCGTGCAGGTCGAGAAGACGTAGCTGCTAGACTTCTGACTCTCTCACTTGTAGCGCAGGCAAACCTCGTAGGGGGTCCGAGTTTGCTGTCGCAGGTAACGATCGCCGTCGATGCGATGGGTGGCGATCACGCTCCGGCGTCCGTGGTCGAGGGTGTGCTGGCCGCGCTGCGCGAGTCGCCGTGCTCGATCCTCCTGGTGGGGGACGAGGCGATCGTCCGCCGCGAGCTGGGAAGATGGCCGGCCCCGCCCGAAGGCCGCCTCGAGATCGTCCACGCCGACGAAGTGGTCGGCATGGACGAGTCGCCGGTCACCCCGATCCGCAAGAAGCCGCGCTCGTCGATCCGGATCTGCTCCAACCTGGTGCGCGAAGGGCGGGCTCAGGGCATGTTCTCGGCCGGCAACACCGGCGCGGTGATGATCGCGGCCAAGATGGTGATCGGCACCATCGAAGGCGTCGATCGGCCCGCTCTCGCCGCCGTGCTGCCGAGCCAGAGCGGCTTCACCCTGGTGCTCGACGTCGGCGCCAACGTCGACACCAAGGTCGAGCACCTGCGGCAGTTCGCGGTGATGGGCCACTTCTACGCGCAGGAGATCCTGCACACGCCGGCACCGCGCATCGGCCTGCTGTCGATCGGAGAGGAGCAGAACAAGGGCACCGACTTCACCCGTCAGGTGTTCAAGATCATGGAGTCGCTGCGCCTCAACTTCGTCGGCAACGTCGAGGGTCGCGACGTGTTCCGCGGCTCGGTCGACGTCATCGTCT
>DATAFT010000567.1:0-3767 GCA_036257295.1 Thermoanaerobaculia bacterium | reverse complement strand
TCTTCTCCAATCTCGATCCGGCCGACCCGCGCAAGGCCCTCGCCAAGCTCGGCGCCGATCCCGCCGAGCGCAGCGCCAAGGCGCCGACCGAGCGCGAGAAAGGATTTCTCGCCGCGGTCGAGGCGCTCTGGGGCGAGGGTGACAGCGCGGCTCGCAAGATTGCCTACGTGGAGGCGATGGACCGCCTCCACCAGCGCTACCCCGACGATGACGAAGTCGCCGCGTTTTACGCGCTGGCGCTGCTCTCGGCGGCCGAGGCGCTGGGCAACGACGACCTGCGCCACAACGTGCGCGCCGGCGCCATCGCCCTCGACATCTTCGCTCGCCGTCCCGACCATCCCGGCGCCGCTCACTACGTGATCCACGCCTTCGACGACCCCGTGCACGCGCCGATCGCACTAGAGGCTGCTCGCCGCTACGCGGAGATCGCGCCGGCCGTCTCGCACGCCCGTCACATGCCATCGCACATCTTCATCCAGCGCGGAATGTGGCGGGAGGTCTCGGCCTCCAACGTGTCGGCGTTCGCGGCGGCACGAGACCTGTGGGAGCCCGGCGACTCGGTCGCCGACATGGTGCACTCGCTCGATTGGGGTCACTACGGCGATCTGCAGCGAGGCGACCTCGAGCAGGCGCGGCACTGGCGCGAGGAGCTCGAGAAGATCGTCACGGAGAGCAAGAGCGATCCGCGCGCCGCTTCCACCCTGACGCTGCTCGAGGCTCGCCGGTTGGTCGAGACCGAGACCTGGGAGGTACGCCCGCTAGACGACGCAACGGCCACGCCGGAGATCTTCACCACCGGGTTATCCGCCGCCAAGCTCGGACAGCTCGCCGTGGCGCGGCGGGCCACCGCGTTGCTCGAAGCGCGCGCCAAGCAGCCGGGCGACCGCTACGACGGCGGCGGTGACACGGCTCGTGTCATGCGGCTCGAGGTCGAAGCTCTGGTTCAGCTCGCCACGGGGCGACGCGACGCTGCGATCGCGGCGCTCGACGAGGGCAGGACAATCGCGGAGTCGATGGGCCCGCCCGCCGGCCCCGCCTCTCCGGTCAAGCCCATCCACGAGCTCTACGGCGAAGTGTTGCTCGAGCTCGGCCGTCCCGATCGCGCCGCCGAGCTCTTCCGTGCTTCGCTCGAACGCACTCCCGAGCGCCCGCTCTCGCTGCGCGGCCTGGCCCGCGCCCTCGAGCTCGCAGGGCAGACCGAGCGATCGCGTGAGACCTGGTCGCGCCTCCTCGAGGTCCGCGAGCACCGACCCACGGCGCTCGGCGTCGAAGAGGCGAAGCGCGCGCTGTCGGCTGCAGGTGTGCCGTCCGCCGCAGCGTCGCCTCCGGTGAAACGGGACTCCGATCCGCCACCGCGCGGTGGCGATGCCCACGATCATGGTGATCATCGATGAGCGGCAAGTCGGAGTCTTCGCCCTACCTGCTCCGGCGAAGCGACCTCGAACGGTTGCCTCTGAAACGCTTCGTCCACCAACACAACTCGAGCGCGGTCCGGCATACCACCTGCCTGACCGATGCGCTCGGATTCACCGAGATGGGCGTTCATGTGGTCCATCTCGAAAGCGGCGACCTCTCGTCCGAGCACCACTTCCACGAGGAGGACGAGGAGTTCATCTACGTCCTCTCGGGACGCGGGCTCGCGTTCATCGGTGACGACGAGCTCGACGTCGGTTCGGGCGACTTCATGGCTTTCCCGAAAGGCTCACCGCCTCACCACTTGTCGAACCCGAACGCCGACGACCTCGTCTATCTGGTCGGCGGGACCCGCTCTCGCATCGACATCTGCAACTACCCGCGCCTCGGCCTGCGCCAGTACCGCGTCCACGGCAAGCGCGAGTTCGTCCGGGTAGAGGACCTGAAGAGATTGAGCTGAGCTGCCTTGCCACTCTGCTCACTGGCGCGGGGTGAAGAGCGCGAGACGCTCGCCGACAGCTGCCGCCTCCGACTCCCTGCCCACGAGACGCAGCACGCGCGCGTACTCCTCCAGCGGTTCACGCAGCCGTGGATTGGCGGCGCCGAACGCGGTTTCGCGAATCGCGATCGCGCGTTCGAGCTGACTCGCGGCTTCCTCGGCGCGGCCGGTCGCCGCCAGGAGCCGCGCCGAGCTGATCAGGCTGGTCGCCACGTTGGGATGGTCGGGACCGAGGCGCGCCTCGAGGATCCGACGCGACCGCTCGTAGGCGGCAGCCGCGCGCTCCATCTCCCCCTCTTCCTGCAGCAGATCGCCGTAGTTGTGGAGAACGACCGCCACGCGCGGGTGGTCGCCGCCGAGGTTGCGCTCCATGGCCGCGAGACTCTTGCCGTACACGGCGTCGGCGTCGCGATAGCGCTTCGCCTCGGCATAGACCTGGCCGAGGTTGTTGTACATGACCGCGATGTCGAGCTGATTGGGATGCGGGGCCAGCTCCGCGGTCGCGATCGCTTCGAGATAGAGCGGCTCCGCCTGCGCCGGCTTTCTCGCCGAGTGGTAGTGCAGAGCGAGGTTGTTGAGCACGGTGGCGAGCTCCATGGGAGGGAGATCCTCGACGGCACGCGCTTCATCGACCGCCTGCACCAGCACCGGCTCGGCGCGCGCCGAGTCGGCGCGATCGCGGTAGAGGAGGCCGGTATTGGTCAGGATCGACAGCCGCAGCGGATCGCCAGGAGCGAGCGAGGTGTCCATGATCGCGCGCGCTTCCTCGAGCAACGGTTCCGCTTCGTCGAACTTGCCGGCGTCCTTGAGCGTGGTGGCGAGCTCGTGGAGCGCGCTGGCGAGCTGCCGCGTGCTCTCGCCGCCTCTCGCCAGGCTTCGTCTCAGGTCGAGCGACTGCCGCAGGCTCGCCTCGCTCTCGTCGACCAGTCCCAGGTTGCGATAGACGACGCCGATGGTCTCGAGCAGCCCGGCGCGGGTGGCGGGCTGGTCGGAGAGCTCGCTGCGCAGGCGCTCGCTGCCACGCTCGAGGATGTCGCGCGCCGACAGATCGGCGCCTTGCGACTCGCTGGGATCTTCACTCTTGAACAGGCCGGCGAGGAAGGCGGCGGTGGCCTCGGCGGTCATTGCAGCCTCGTTCGCCCGCTGCGCCTCGCGCCGCGCTCGTAGCAGTCCCGCCGTGGTGCCGGCGACAGCGGCGAGCATCGCTACTCCGACGGCGGTGCCGGCGGCCACCAGCACGCGATGGCGTCGCACGAACTTGCGGGCACGGTACACCGGGCTCGGCGGGCCTGCCACCACCGGCTCGCTCCTCAGGTGCCGGCGTAGATCGGCCGCCAGCTCGGCGGGCGATCCATACCGGCGCTCCTTCTCCTTCTCGAGCGCCTTCATCACGATCCAGTCGAGGTCGCCGGAGAGCCGCTTGATCAGTGCGCGCGGCTCGATGCGCCGCTGCTCGGCCGCGCCGGTGGTGGTGTTCCCGGCACCTCTCACTCGTGTCGAAGGCCGCGGTGGCTCGACATCGCGGATCAGACGGCGCATCTCGTCGAGGTCGGCCGCGGCGAGGGTGTCGGCGTCGAACGGACCGAGCCCGGTCAACAGCTCGTAGAGCGTCACGCCGAGCGAGTAGACGTCCGTGCGGGTGTCGAGGTCGTCGCTGATCCGCGCCTGCTCCGGCGACATGTAGGCGGGAGTCCCGATCCAACCTCCGAGCACCGTGTGCGCGGTCTTGTCGGTCAGCGACTCGAAGGTGGCCTTGGCGACGCCGAAGTCGATGATCTTGGGCGCCGCCTTGCCGTCGATCTCGGTCACCAACACGTTCGACGGCTTGAGGTCGCGGTGGATGATCCCCTTCTGG